>JAICTB010000020.1 GCA_025936595.1 Thermoleophilia bacterium
GCCGGCGAAGAGGACCCAGAAGAGGCCGAAGAGAGCCCAGCCCCAGGCCAGGTTCTTGCGGGCGACCTCTGCATCCGAGACGGGTTCGATCATCTTCTACACCACCGAGTCGAGGGCCATCGCGACGAAGAGCAGCGCGAGATAGAGAAGCGAGAAGTGGAAGAGGCGCACCGCGGCCACACGCTCCAGCGTGCGACGCAGTTCGACGGCGAGCCAGAGGAAGAGCGCGCCGAGCGCGGCCGCCGCGACGCCGTAGACGATGCCGAACGTCCCGAAGCCGACCGGCGCGAGCGTGACCGCGATCAGGACCAGCGTGTACCAGACGATCTGCCGCGCGGTCGTCGCGTCGCCGCGCGTGACCGGCAGCATCGGGACGTTCGCGCGCGCGTAGTGCTCCTTGAGCATCAACGCGAGTGCCCAGAAGTGCGGCGGCGTCCACACGAAGACGACGACGAACATGACGAGCGCCGCCCAGCCGAGGTGCCCTGACGCGCCGGCGAAGCCGACGAGCGGCGGCACGGCGCCGGCTGCGCCGCCGATCACGATGTTCTGCGGCGTCGACCGCTTCAGCCAGCGCGTGTAGACGAGCACGTAGAAGAGATTGCCGCCGAGCGCGAGGAGGGCGGTCGGGAGGTTCACCAACGAGTCGAGCAGCACGAACGAGAACGCCGACAGCGCGAGCCCGAATTCGAGTGCGCGCGCCGCCGGGACGCGACCCGACGCGACCGGGCGCCGGTCCGTGCGCGCGCCCATCAGCCTGTCGATGTCGCGGTCGAGGTAGTGGTTCAGCGCCGACGCTCCGCCGCAGGCGAGTGCGAGCCCGGCCATCGTCGCCGCGAACGCGCCCCACGCCGGGATGCCTGCGGCGCCGACGAAGGCACCCGCGCCGCCCGTCAGCAGGAGCAGCGACATGATCCGCGGCTTCGTGAGCGTCAGGTAGTCCCGCAGCGGGCCCTCGTCGCCGGCGTCGCCGCGAAGCGTCCCGGCGGCCACGAGGGCCGTTGCCGCGAACGCGAGCGAGGCGAAGACGAGATGCGCCGCCCGGCCGGTGAGGAGGGCCGCGAGGCCGAACGCGGCGAGCGACGCCAGCGACACCGGCAGGAGCCGCCTGGCGCTGACCCACGCGAGCGCGGCGAGCGCAGCGAGCGGCGGCAGCGCGAGCGCGGCGAGGACGCGGTGGGCGGTGTCCCAGCCCGCGGCGCCGGACACGACGGCGAGGCCGGTGCCGGCGACGGCGGCGATCGCGGTGAGACGCGCCCAGGTTCCCATCAGGCGCGTACCTCCTCGAGCCGGCGGCGCAGGTCGCGCAGCGGCCGGGCGCTCGTGACGTAGGGGATCTTGTCGAAGTTCCAGGCCGGAGGCGGCGAGGTCGTGTACCACTCGAGCGTGTCGGCCGTCCACGGATCGTTGCCCGCGCGCGGACCGCTGCGTGTCGTCATCACCACGTTCGCGACGAACACGAGCATGCCGGCGGCCATGATGAACGAGCCGATCGACGAGGTCATGTTGTAGGCCTCCCACAACCCGTGGGCGTGGTAGGTGTAGATGCGGCGCGGCATGCCCAGCATCCCGAGCATGTGCTGCGGGAAGAACGTCAGGTTGAAGCCGATGAACACGAGCCAGAAGTGGAGCTTCCCGAGGTTCTCGTCGAGAATGCGGCCGAACATCTTCGGCCACCAGTAGTAGAGACCGCCGAAGATCCCGAAGAACGACCCGCCGAAGAGCACGTAGTGGAAGTGCGCGACCACGAAGTACGTGTCGGTGACCTGCCAGTCGATCGGGAAGGCCGCCAGGTAGATGCCCGAGAGCCCGCCGACGGTGAACACGCCGATGAAGCCGAGGATCCACAGCATCGGGGTGTCGAACGAGATGTTCCCGCGCCAGATCGTCGCAAGCCAGTTGAAGATCTTGACGCCGGTCGGTACGGCGACCGTCATCGAGCTGATCATGAAGAAGATGTCGAGGCCGACCGGCATGCCGACGGCGAACATGTGGTGCGCCCAGACGAGCATCGAGAAGAACGCGATGCCGGCGGTCGAGATCGCGACGGCCTTGTAGCCGAAGATCGGCTTGCGCGCGAAGACGGGGATCACCTCCGAGACGATCCCCATCGCCGGCAGCACCATGATGTAGACCTCGGGGTGACCGAAGAACCAGAAGACGTGCTGGTAGAGGATCGGGCTGCCGCCGTGAGCGGGATCGAAGAAGTGGGTGCCGGCCTGGCGGTCGAGCAGCATCAGCGTCAACCCGACGCTGATCATCGGCAGCACGAGCACGAGCATCCAGGCGTAGGTCAGCATCGACCAGCAGAAGAGCGGCATGCGCATCCACGACATCCCCGGCGCGCGCATGTTCGTGATCGTCGCGACCAGGTTGATCGCGCCGAGCAGCGAGCCGATCGAGAGCGTGTGGATGCCGAGGATCCAGAAGTCCTGACCGTTCCCCGGCGAGTGCAGCGTGGAGAGCGGCACGTACGCGGTCCAGCCGTTCGACGCAGCGCCGCCCTTCGCGAAGAAGCTGAGGTACAGCACGATCCCACCGAGCAGAAAGAACCAGTACGAGAGTGCGTTGAGGCGCGGGAACGCCATGTCGCGCGCGCCGATCATCAGCGGGACGAGGTAGTTGCCGAAGCCGGCGAAGATCGGGACGATGACGAGGAAGATCATCGTCGTGCCGTGCATCGTTACGACCTCGTTGTAGGAGTTCTTCGTCAGGAAGTGCTCGCCCGGCGTCAGGAGCTGCGCGCGCATCAGGATCGCGAGCACGCCGCCGCAGGCGAAGAACACGAGGGACGTCAGGATGTAGAGGATCCCGATCCGCTTGTGGTCGACGGTCGTCAGCCACGAGGCGACGCGGCCTCGGCGCCAGTCGCCGCGGTAGGGCTGCACCGACTCGACGTTCACGGCCATCAGCCGCCGCCTCCCTGCTTCGCGAACCGCTTGGTGTAGGAGACGAGCGCCTGGATCTGCGCGTGCGTCCAGTTCTTCCCGACGGGGGGCATCTGGCCCTGGCCGTTTCGCAGCAGGGTCGTCAGCCCCTTCACGTCGCCGAGCAGCGGGTTCCCGCCGAGCGCCGGGCCGACGTAGGCGTGGTCGAGCCGGTGGCACGACTGGCAGACGCCTGTCCACTCCTCCTTGCCGAGGTTGGGGCCGGCGGCGTTCGCCTTGCGCTGCTGGACGAAGCTGTCGTACTGCGCCCGGGGGACGACGTGCACGACGCCGTCCATCAGCGCGTGCTGGATGCCGCAGAGCTCGGCGCAGCGTGCGACGTAGTCGCCGGCAGGCGCCTTGAACCACGTGTGGTTCGTCATGCCCGGGATCGCGTCGACCTTGCCGCCGAGGTCCGTCACCCACCACGAGTGGTTGACGTCGTAGTCGAGCCCGACCACGTCCTCGTTGACGACCTGGTTCGCGGGCGCGACCATGCGGTTGATCGAGACGGCGCCGTTCGGATAGCGGAAGAGCCAGTAGAACTGGTGCCCTTCGATCGTGATCTTCGTCTGGTCCGCTGCGGCAGCCTCCGGTGCGTCGGTGATGCCCGGCAGCTTGTAGAAGACGAACGCGCCGATCACGGCGAGGATGAGCACCGGTATGACCGTCCAGATGATCTCGAGGCGCACGGCACCGTGGATCTGCAGCCCCTCTGCAGTCCGGGCGCGCTTGCCGCGGCGGTAGCGGATCATGAATGCGATCAGCGCACCCTCGACCAGCACGAAGATCGCGCCGCAGAAGATCGAGACGAAGATGTACGAGTCGGTGATGCGGTGCGCGTTCGGGGAGTGCGGCTCGCCGGGTGCGAATCCGGCGTTGCCTGCAGACGCGACAGCCGTCGCCGCAAGGGCAACGGAGCTTGTGGCGAGAGTGGCAAGGGCGGTCCGGCGCACGCCGGATGGCATCGTATAGAGCGTGGAAGCGCGGAGTCAGGTGGAGCTGCCGCCCGAGGTGGGTGACGCGTTCGACGTTTTCGTGAACGGGATCGCGCAGCAACGCGGCTCCGATTTCGACCAGGTCGGACGCGCGCTCGTCTTTCGCCGGGAGCTCGCCGGCGAGGGTCGGCTCGGTTTCTGGCGCTGGCTGAGCCTCTTCCTCGGCGTCGCCGGCACGTATCGCAAGAACGACACGGTGGATGTCGTGTACTCCGACGGCGGCCGCAGGACCGTCGTCACCCTCCGCCCTTGACCGCCGTCGCCTCGCTTCGCGTCGGCCTGCTTCGGACGGCGCAGCGCCAATGGGCGCTGCCGGCGGCGCTCGCGCTGCTGATGGTGCTGTCGCTCTTTCTGCGCACGCGCGAGCTCAACGCCGGCTTCTGGATCGACGAGGGCATCTCGGTCGGCATCGCGCACCACCACTGGACGTCGATCCCGGGCCTCCTGAACCAGGACGGGTCGCCGCCCGCCTACTACATGCTGCTCGGGCTCTGGATCCGCCTCTTCGGCGACGGGGAGCGTGCGACGCACACGCTCTCGCTCGTGTTCGCGCTCGCGTGCGTGCCGCTCGCGTACGCGCTCGGCCGCGCGGTCTTCGACCAGGCGACGGGCGCCGTCTGTGCCGTGATCGCGGCGCTCGACCCCTACCTCACCTACTACGCGCAGGAGACGCGCATGTACGAGCTCGAGGCGTTTCTCTCGCTCGTCGTCACCTACGCCTACGTGCAAGGTGTCCTGCGCGGCCGTCGCGTCTGGGCGATTGCGCTCGTCCCGGCGCTCGACCTGATGGTCTACACGCACAACTGGGGGCTCTTCGTCTGCGTCGGGCTCGCGGTCGCGACGGTCGTCGTCGCGCGCGAGCGCCTGAAGCGCTTCGCGCTCGTGGCGGCGGGCGTCGCGGTGCTCTACCTGCCGTGGGTGCCGATGATCCTCTCGCAGGCGCGTCACACCGGAGCGCCGTGGTCGTCCTCGCCGAGCTTCCATTCGCTCGTGCTCGCGCCCGGCGCCGTGTTCTCCGGCGACACGGCATACGTCGCGCTCGCGATCGCCGCCTTCGCCGGCCTGATCCCGTTCCTGCGCAGCGAGCAGAGCGAGGAGCGCACGATTGTGCTCGCCCTCGCGCTCGTCGCCGGCGTCACCGTTCTCGCGGCGTGGATCTCGTCGCAGGTCTCGCCCGCGTGGACGACGCGGTACTTCGCGGTGGTGCTCGGGCCGATGCTGCTCCTCGCGGCGCGTACGATCGTGCGCGGCCGCCGGGTCGGTCTGGTCGCGCTCGTCGCGCTCGTCTTTCTCTGGCTGGGCTACAGCGTGCACGACGACAAGGAGAACGCACGGCAGGTATCCGCCCGCCTGGCGTCATCGATGCGGCACGGCGAGCTCGTCGTCTCGACGCATCCGGAGCAGGTGCCCGTCTTCCGCTACTACCTCGGCGGCGGCTTCCGCTTCGCGACGACCCTCGGTCCGGTGTCAGACCAGCGCATCTTCGACTGGCGCGACGCCGTCGAGCGCCTGCGGGCGAGCTCGATGCGCGCACGCGTCGACGAGACGATCGCGGCCGTCCCACCCGGCGGCGAGTTTGTCGTCATCTCGCCCGTCTTCCGGGACTATCGCGCCTGGAATGCCAGGTGGACGCGCCTCGTCTGGCGCACGTCCACTGCGTACACGAGGCTCCTGCAGCGCGACCCGCGCGTGCGGCTCGTCCGCCACATCGCGACGAACGAGGTTGCGGTCGAGCACAACTACTTCAAGCCGATGCAGGCCTCGGTCTATCGAAGGCGCTAGCCTGCGCGGTCGATGGCTGCCGAGCGCTCTCCGATCCTCGTTCTCGGTGGCGGCCCGGCCGGACTGACCGCCGGCTATCTCCTCGGGCAGGCGGGGCGGAAGGCGATCGTTCTCGAAGCCGAGGATCAGGTCGGGGGGATCGCGAAGACCGTCGAGCAGGACGGCTACCGCTTCGATCTCGGCGGACACCGCTTCTTCACGAAGTCGGTGGAGGTCGAGACGCTCTGGCACGAGGTGCTCGGCGGTGAGTTCCTGCTGCGTCCGCGCATGTCGCGCATCTATTGGAACAACCGCTATCTCGACTACCCGCTGCGCGGGCCCGACGTGATCCGGAAGCTCGGCCCGTTCGAGCTCGCCCGCTGCATGGGGTCGTACCTGCGCGCCGCGCTGCGCCGCAACAAGGTCGACGACTCGCTCGAGGACTGGGTCTCGAACCGGTTCGGCCGCCGCCTCTTCGAGCTCTTCTTCAAGTCGTACACGGAAAAGGTCTGGGGCGTCCCGACGTCGGAGATCCGCGCCGAGTGGGCCGCGCAGCGGATCAAGGGCCTGTCGTTCTTCTCAGCCGCGAAGGCGGCGTTCTTCGGCAACAAGGACGAGGTCAAGAGCCTGATCTCGGAGTTCAACTACCCGCGCTTCGGGCCCGGGCAGATGTGGGACGCGATGACCGATGCGATCCGCGCGCAGGGCGGCGAGGTGCGCCTCGAAGAGCGGGTTGAGGCGCTCGAGATCGCCGGAGGCCGCGTCGTTCGCGTGACCGCAGGCGGCGAGACGTTCGACGATCCGCCCGCCGTCATCTCGTCGCTGCCCCTCCGCGAGGTCGTCGAGATGGCGAGCCCGCCGCCGCCACAGGTCGTCCTCGACGCCGCGCGCGGGCTCCGCTACCGCGACTTCCTCACGGTTGCGCTCGTCGTCGACGGCGAGGATCTCTTCCCGGACAACTGGATCTACATCCACGAGCCCGGCGTCCGCGTCGGCCGGATCCAGAACTTCCGCTCGTGGTCGCCGTGGATGGTCCCGGACGCGGACAAGGCGTGTGTCGGCCTCGAGTACTTCTGCTTCGCGGGCGACGACCTCTGGACGATGGCCGACGATGACCTCGTCGACCTCGCCGCGGGGGAGCTCGAGGCGCTGCGCCTTGCGCCGAAGTCGAGGGTCGACCGCGGCTACGCGACGCGCGTGCCGAAGGCGTACCCGATCTACGACGCGGACTATGCGGAGCGCGTCGCGACGATCCGCGCGTGGCTCGACGGGATCGAGAATCTCCAGCAGGTCGGTCGCAACGGGCTGCACCGCTACAACAACTCCGATCACTCGATGCTCACCGCGATGCGTGCGGTCGACAACCTGCTCGCCGGCGCGCACCACGACATCTGGGAGGTCAACGCAGAGAGCGTCTACCACGAGACCGACGTGACGGACGAGCACCCGTACCGCACTGCGCCGGAGACCCCGGAGATGCAGACCACCGCGCCCTGACCCGGAAGCTCTTCCTCCCCGTCACGACGGTTGCAGCTGCGGCGCTCCTGATCTGGCTTGCGCTGCCGACCGTCTGGTGGGCGCCGCTCAACGTCGACGAGGAGCTCACGCTCCGGCTCGGCGACTTCTCCTTCGCGCACATCTTCCACATCGTCTCGACGCAGCGCGGCGGCGGCCCGCTGCACTTCTGGCTCGAGCACTTCCTGCTCGGGTGGTGGCCGGGCCTGCCCGCGCTGCGCGTTCCGTCGCTTGTCTTTCTCTGCATCGCGCTTCCCGCGGTCGCCCTGGTAGTGCGGCGGTTGCTCGACGACGAGGGTGCGGCGGCGGTCGTGCTGCTGACGGCGGCATCGCCGATCCCCGTCCTCTATGCGACCTTCGGCCGCCCGCACACGATGCTCTTCGCGTGGTTGATGTGGTCGACCGTGCTCGCGCTCCGCGCGGCCGTCGAGGGAGAGCGGGGGCTCTGGATCGCCGCGGGCGCCGCTCTCGGCCTCAGCGTGTTCGTCCATCCGACAGCACCGCTCTATGCACTGACCGCGTTCGTGGGCGCGCTCGTCTTCGCGCCGCACGCGCCCCGCGCGGTCGCGCGGCAGGCGTGGCCCGGCGCCGTCGCGCTGCTCGTCACGTTCGCTCCGTACTACGTGCGCACGCTGCATGTCCTCGGCGACCGCTACGGCGTCGGCGCCGGAAACGGGGGTCGCACCTTCTCCGGCCGGCCCGTCTGGGAGGACGCGCTGCACTTCGTCGCGCCCGGGAAACACGCCGTCAACTACTTCACGGTTCTCGCGGCCGCCGGTGTCGTCGCGCTACTCGTGTGCCGCGCGCACCGGACGCTCGCCTTCTGCGTCGTCACCGTCGCCGCTCCGGTCGTCTTCTTCTCTGTCGTTCCGACGAGCGGCGACTCCGCGCTCTTCTTCGACCGCTACATGATCCCGGTCACGCCGGCCTTCCTCACGGTCGCCGTCGCGGGCTGTCTCGCGCTCGCGCGTTGGACGGGCGGGCTGCGGTTCCTCACGCTCGCGATCCTGGTCGCGGGGCTGCTCACGGTCGAGTTGCGCTACGACGGCGACCACCGGGACGAGACCCGGGCGATCGGTGTCGGCGTCCCGGTGCGCGCGCTCGCGCACGAGCCGCCCGGGACGGTGCTGTTCGGCTCGACCGGCACGAGCGGCGCCATCTTCTCGGCCTTCGACTACGGCCATCCGGCGAACATCCTCGATCACCTCGTGGGATTGCGGGTGCCGGCACTGCAGGTGGTCGACGACGATTCGTGCACGCGGGCGCTGCCGTTTCTCCACGGCTCACGGCGCCCGCGGTACGGCACCTGGCTGTTCTACGCGGCGTCGCCGGACGAAGCCACGGCGGCCGCGCGCGCCTTCCACGCGACGCCGCTCGCCGGCCACTATTTCGTCATCCGCTCCCCGCGGCCGCTGCCGCCGCGCGCGCTCATCCGGCTCGGCCGGTCGCTGCGCCTCGCGTGGCGGCGCGCAGTGCCGCTCAACCGCCGCGTCAACGAGTTGCTGCAGGCGGATCGCAGGCTGCTGCGCGGGACGTGCGTGCCTTACGGCGAGCTGGGCGATCCCGACATCTCACCGCACTGGCCGCCCGTCCTCACGCGCCATCAGTAGGAATACGGTGTGAGGCGGCGGATTGAACGCCGTCCAACCCGTTTCGGGGATCGTTGCGCAGGAGAGGAACGGCGATGCTGCAGTCATGACCGGAACCGTGCTTGTCGTCGACGACCAGGACGTCGTGCGCGACGTCATCCGGCTGACCCTCGAGGGGGCCGGCTACACCGTGCTCGATGCGGCGTCACCGAACGACGCGCTGGCGCTCGTGCGCGACAACGGCCCGATCGACCTCCTCGTCACCGACGTCGTGATGCCCGAGATGGATGCGTTCGAGCTCGCCGACCGCGTGGCGTCCGAACTGCCGGGCGTTCGCGTGCTCTACACGTCGGGCTACACCGACGCCGGGGCCGAGGGCCCGTTCATCCAGAAGCCCTTCACGCCGGCAGAGCTGGTCGAGAAGGTCAGCACGGTGCTTGCGGGCTAGATAGGCTCGCCGCGTGGCCGAGGGGCGCACGTGGGCATTCGTCACATCGCACGGAGCCGTCCTCATCGAGGTGGCACGTCGACCGGACGCGACGGTGCGCGAGATCGCAGAGCGCGTCGGCCTGACCGAGCGGCAGGCGCATCGCGTGCTCAGCGACCTCGTCAAGGAGGACTACGTCATGCGCGAGCGCGTCGGCCGCCGAAACCACTATCGCGTCCACCAGGACCGACCGATGCGGCACGCGATCTTCGCCGACCGTCAGATCGGCGAGCTGCTCGCGTCGCTCCTGCCGAAGCCCTGACTACGAGGCGCGCGCAAGCACGTTGCGGGCGTCGTCGCCGTCGAAGAGCCCGCGCACAGTTCGCGACAGCTCGTCGCGGTTGAACGGTTTCTGCAAGAACGACGCATTCGCCTCGACGAGTGCCTTCTGGTCGTAGCCGGAGATGAAGAGGACGTGCCGCGCCTCGATCTGGCGCGACAGCTTGACGCCGTCCGTCTCCGGCATCACCACGTCCGTGAGCAGGAGGTCCCACGGGCCGTCGAGCGCGCGCGCCTCCCGGCCCGACCCGGCGACGCCGACGTCGTACCCCTGCTCGCGGAGCATCTGGGCGAGCAGGTCGCGCACGATCTTCTCGTCGTCGACGACGAGGATCCGCTCGCCGCCGACGAACGGCACCACCTCGTCCACCAGGTCTTCCGCGCCGGTCCCCTCCGTCGCCGGCAGCCTCACGACGAACGTCGCTCCGCGACCGGGCGTCGAGCGTACCGCGATCGTGCCGCCGCTCTGCGCGACGACGCCGTAGACCGTTGCAAGACCGAGGCCCGTCCCCTGGCCGACGTCCTTCGTCGTGAAGAACGGCTCGAAGATGCGCGCCTGCGTCGCCTCGTCCATGCCGACTCCGGTGTCCGTCACCTCGAGCACGACGTCGTCGCCGTCGTTGCGGGTCGAGATCGTGAGCGTGCCCTCGCCCGCCATCGCGTCGCGTGCGTTGACGGCGAGGTTGAGCAGCACCTGGCCGACCTGGCTCGGATCCGCCTCGACCGGCTTCAGGCTCCCCTCGAGCTCGAGCTGCACGCGAATGCCGTCGCCGATCAGGCTGCGCAGCATCGCGTCGATCTCGACGATCGACTCGTTCAGGTCGAGCACGCGCGGCTGCAGCACCTGCCTGCGGCTGAACGCGAGCAGCTGTTGCGTCAGCGTGGCGGCGCGCTCGCCCGCGAAGCGGATCTGCTCCGCGAAGCGTCGCTGGCGCTCGTCGGTGAGCGACGTCGCGAGGAACTCCGAGTACCCGTTGATCGCGAGGAGCAGGTTGTTGAAATCGTGCGCGACCCCGCCGGCGAGACGTCCGATCGCCTCCATCTTCTGCGCCTGGCGAAGCTGCTCCGACGTCTCCTCGAGCGCGAGCTCCGCCGAACGCCGCGCGGCGCGGTCGCCCTCGAGCGCGCGCACCATGCGCTGGATCAGCGGGAAGAGTGCGGCCCAGAGGCCGACGAGCGTTGCGAGGAGAAGCAGCGCGAACGGCATCACGAACGAACGGACCGCGCTCGCGACCGGGGCGTAGGACTGGTACAGCTCGAACACGCCGGCGGGCCGCGACGCACCGCGCAGCGTCAGCGGCACGTACACCTCGAGCGCCTTCGCGTTCTTCCCCGTGCCGCCTTCGCGATTGAGGTACGTCACGTCGCGCACGGTCCGGCCGCCGAGCACCGTGCGGAGCTCGCCCATGTCGTCCGCCTCCGTGCCGATCAGCGCCAGGATGTTCGAATACGTGACGATCCCGTCCGCCCGGTAGAGCTTCACGCGGAGCCCGCCGTCGACGAGCACGCGTGCATCGAAGAGCCAGTCGAGCTTCTTGCGGCGCGCGCCTGTGACCGGCGCCTTCAGGTCGGCGGCCGTGAGCTCGTCGCGCAGAATGCTCTTGACGACGTAGCGCGCGTGCATCGAGACGTTGCGTTCGGCCTGGCGAACCTCCTGGTGCTGCACGTACCAGAGCAGCGCACCGCCCGCCGTCGCGATGACAGCAAGCGTCGCCGCGGCGAACCGCAGATGGAGTCGGGTCGAAGCTGCCACAGTCGCTTCCATCGCTCTCATCGGCATCCGGCCGGGCATGCGGAGCCTGGAACGGGGGATGCAGGTTTCACCCGTTCTCGGGAGGGAATCCATCCGACATGTCACTCGCACTCGTCGCGGCGGCCACCGGCATCTGCTTCGCAGGCGCCGTCGCCGCGATCACGGTCGGTCTCAGCCGCTAGCCGAGCCCAGCTTCGCGCAAGGGGCGCCGCGCCCAGGCGAAGCGGTGTGCATACCACCCGTCGAACGGGAGCAGCGTGACGCCCTCGCCGCTCGACTGGACAAACCACCCGTTCCCGAGGTAGAGGCCTGTGTGATCGACCTCGCTCGGGCTCGAGCTCCGTCCGTGTGCGCCGAAGAACATCACGTCGCCGGGCTGGAGCTTCGTTGCAGGGATGAGCTTCGAGTGCGGGACCTCACCGCTCATCACGAAGGTCGTGCGCCCGCGCAGTACGCTCGCGAGGGCGCCCTCGCCGGCGTAGGGCGTCAGCTTGTAGACGCGCCAGACGAAGCCGGAGCAGTCGAAGCCGCCGGCCGAGTGCACGCCGAAGAGCGTCTCCCGCGTCGGGCTCGTCCCGCCCCACACGTACGGGTAGCCCACGTAGTGCACGGCCGTCGTGAGGATGCGCTGCTGCCAGGTCGTGAGTGCGGGCAGCGTGAACGTGTCCGCTGCGTGTTGCACGGAGCCGATCGCCCAGGTGTCGAGGTGCAGGAGCTGCGCGAACGAGTACGCCGCCTCGGCGCGCGTGGACGCCTGGTAGGGCAGCAGCTCGAGGTCGTCCTCGCTCGCGGGATGGTTCAGTCGCAGGCCGAGCATCCGCGCGACGGCCTCGGTGCCCGTGTTCGCGGGCGGGCGCAGCCCGGCACGTTGCAGTGTCGCCTGGATCTCGCGCGCCGCGCCGCCGAGGCCGAGGTAGCCGACGAGGGCGGCGTCGAGTTGCTTGATCGTGACCGCGCGCGCGGGGGCGACGGCGTGGTAGAGCGCGTGGGCGACGACGGGCGCCTGGACGGCGGGCGCGGAGGGGAGCTCCGTCTTCGCGATCGGGAGCGGGGCGAGCGCCGCGGCCGGCGGCGGCGCGACGCCGGCCGCGTTGGCGACCGTGACCGTCCAGACGGCGATCGCAGAGCCGCCGCCCGCAAAGGATGCGTTCACGGCGAGCTGGTGCGGCCCGTCCGCGAGCTTCGACGTGTCGAGGTCGAGCGCGTAGGGCTCGGTGCTCGCCGTGCCGATGCCGGCGCCGTCGACGGCGAAGTCGACGTGGTCGACCTCGAAGCCGGGCGTCTGGATCTCGAGGTGGGCGACTCCGCTCACGACGGCGTCCGGCGCGATCGTCGACAGCATCGAGACGGGCGGCGGCGGAGGAGGCGGGGGGACGGGCGGATGCTGGATGGCATCCGTCGCGGCGATCGCCTGCGCGAGCGCGCCCTGAGTCAGCGCCGATTGGGGCGCGAAGGTTGCCGGCGATCTGCCGAGCACACCCGCCTGCGTCACGGCGCGGATCTGCGGGCCTGCCCAGTTGCGGTCGGCGGCGGTCGCCGTGCAGGCGAAGCACGCGGCGAGCGCGGCAGCGAGTGCGATGCGGCGGCGGAGCATCCGGCCGACCGTAGCTGCCTCCGCCACGTGCGCGCGTCCCCCGGAAGGTCTAGGCCCAGGCGAGCCGCCCGGACCTAGACCGCAGGATCTCGCTTAGGGCCAGTAGGTGACGAGGTCGGCCGCGAACGAGGCGAGGGCGACCAGTGCCGCGATCACGACAGGTGTGGTGCGTAGACGCATGTTGGGCTGTCTCCTTCGTGCGGGGTGTGGGTGACAGCCCCCGGGGGCGTTGGCGCATTCTTCCAGCAGGCGTGAAATTTCTCTCCCGATCAGTCAGCACGCTTGACCACAGGCATTACACTCCGACGATGCCCCGCTCACTGACCACCCACATCGACTCGCCGCGTGAGGTCGGGATCCGCCTCAAGTCGGCACGCCTGCGCGCGCAGCTCTCGCAGCGCCAGCTGGCCTTTCCCGGCTGCACGGCGGCCTACATCTCTCGGATCGAGGCGGGTGCTCGCATCCCGTCGCTCCAGATGATCAACCAGCTCGCTCTCCGCCTCGAGGTATCGGGCCAGTGGCTCGCGACCGGCGTCGACTCGGGCACCTCCGAGCCGGCCGAGCTGATCGAGGCCGAGGTCGCGCTCAGGCTCGGTGAGATCGAGGAGGCGGAGCGGCATTTTCGCGCGCACCTCCAGCCGGGAGACCCCGCCCGCGCGGCGGCACTCGCCGGGCTCGGGCAGATCGCGTTCCGGGCGGAGCGCTGGCCCGAGGCGATCGAACTGCTGGAACAGGCGTTGCGCGCGCGCGGCGGGAACACGCTGGTCGACCCCGGCTCCGTCGACAGCCTCGGGCGCGCGTACGCGATGAACGGCGCCGTGGAGTCGTCGATCGCGCTCCTGCGCCGTGCGGCCGCGGAGGCCGCGGAGGCGGGTGCCTCGGTCGAGCAGCTCCGGTTCGCGGTGTTGCTCGCAAACGCGCTCATCGACGCGAGCGAGTTCGGCCAGGCGGAAACTGCGCTCGCCGCTGCGATCGGGATCGCCGAGAGCACATCCGACCCGATCACCACGGCGCGTGTCCTCTGGTCGCAGTCGCGACTCCATTCGATGCGGCACGAGCCGCAGCTCGCGAGCCGCTACGCCCGTCGCGCGCTCGAGATCCTCGAGCGCACCGAGAACGACTCCTACGTCGGCATGGCGTATCACCTGCTCGCCAACGCCGAGATCGAGTCGGGGAACGCGGAGGAAGCACTCGCGCTCCTGAAACGAGGTCGCGAGCTCTTTGGTCGAGACCTCGGCCGCCGCGACGACGCCCGGTTCGCACTCGAGGAGGCGCGTGCACTGGTCGCGCTCGGGCGCCATGCGGAGGCCGCGCGAACCGCCGCCAGTACCGTCGAGCTGCTGGACGCCGTCAATCCCGGCGACCGCGGCTACGCCTACCTGACGCTCGGAGACGTCTTCGTTGCGGCGGGTGACAGCGCGCGGGCGAAGGTCCTCTACGAACAGGCGCTTGAATTGCTGCTCGAGCATTGCCGTCGTTACGTGCTCGACGCCGGACGCCGCCTGGCCGACCTGCTCGAGTCGGAAGGCGACACGGCAGGCGCCCTGCGCGTCCTGAAGAGCGCGACCGTCACCGCGTAGCCACCGGCGGCGTCGGCTCGGCGTGGTCGCTACGCTGCCTCCGATGGACACGGTGCTCCCTCGGGTCAAGCCGAAGCTTCGCGGTGTCTTTCACGAAGTCGCCTTCTTCGTCTCGATCGGTGTCGGCATCCCGCTCGTCCTGACGGCCGAAGCCGGCAAGGCCCGAGCATCCGCGATCGTCTTCGCGAGCTGCGTCGCCGCGTGCTTCGGCGCCAGCGCCCTCTACCACCGGCCGACCTGGCAGCCGCGGGCGCGCTCGTGGCTCGCGCGCCTCGACCACGCGGGCATCTACCTGCTGATCGCCGGGACGTACACGCCGTTCGGCCTGCTCGTCTTCTCGCACGGGTGGGAGGTCACCGTGCTCGCGATCGTCTGGACAGGGGCGGGAATCGCGATCCTGTTGAAGCTCTTCTGGCCTGCCGTGCCGAAGCGCGTCTCCGCCGGCATCGGAGTCGGGCTCGGCTGGGTCTGCGTCGTCGCCTTCTCGCAGCTCTTGAAGCTTCCGGCGGGCGGGCTCGTCCTCGTCCTCATCGGCGGTGCCGCGTACACGGTCGGTGCGGTCGTCTACGCACGGCGCAGGCCGGATCCCTACCCGCGCGTGCTCGGCTACCACGAGCTCTTCCACCTCCTGACGCTCGTCGCCGCCGGCTGCCAGTACGGCGCAATCGCCTTTTACGTCTTGCCACGCGGCTGACGAACGTGGTTACACTCCCGCTTGCAGTTTGAGCGAGTGCTGGATGGTGCCGGTTTGCACCTTTCTTGCCCGTTCAGTGAAGTTGGCAAGGAGGTGAAAGACAGTTATGGCAACCGGAACCGTCAAGTGGTTCAACGCGGACAAGGGTTACGGGTTCATCACCCCCGATGAGGGCGGGAAGGATCTGTTCGTGCACTTCAGCGCCATCCAGGGCAGCGGCTACCGCTCGCTCGCCGAGGGCGCAAAGGTGGAGTACGAGGCCCAGCAGGGCGACAAGGGCCCCCAGGCCGCGAACGTGAACCTGCTCGCGTAGGACCGGGGCGGCGGGCGAGCATCGTCCGCCGCCCGTTCATTCACGTCGAGGAGAGAGAGGAGGCAACCATCGCGCAGAAGGAAGACAAGGTCGAGATGACCGGCGAGATCGTCGAGGC
>JAICTB010000035.1 GCA_025936595.1 Thermoleophilia bacterium
CGGCGAGCTCGGCGAGGGGCGCTGGCCGATGGTCCTCGGTCACGAGGGCGCCGGCGTCGTCGAGGAGGTCGGCGACGGCGTCACCCATGTCGCGCCCGGCGATCACGTTGCGCTCTCGTTCGTGCCTGCGTGCGGCGCCTGTCGGGCGTGTCGCGCGGGTCGGGCCAATCTCTGCGAGCCCGCGGGCCGGAACGGCTTCGCCGGGACGCTGATGGACGGGACGGGCCGCCTGCACCGGGACGGCAAGACGCTGCAGCACGGTCTGATGACCGCGTGCTTCGCGGAGCGCACGGTCGTTGCGGCGGCCGGTGCGGTGAAGATCCCGCGCGAGCTGCCGCTCCGGCAGGCGGCGCTCCTCGGTTGCAGCGTCGTCACCGGGTTCGGCGCGGTGCGCAACGTCGCGCGGGTCGCCGCGGGCGACTCGGTGTGCGTCGTCGGTTGCGGCGGCGTCGGGCTCCAGGTCGTCGCCGCCGCGCGGCTTGCGGGCGCCGGGTCGATCGTCGCGGTCGACCGGGGCGTCGACAAGCTCGAGCTCGCACGGGAGCGCGGCGCGACGGACGTTGTCGACGCCTCGCGCGGCGACGCGGCGGCGGCGGTGCGGAAGCTCACGGACGGCGGCGCCGACCACACGTTCGAGGTCGTCGGCCGACCCGACACGGTGCGGGTTGCGTGGGACGCGATTCGCCCCGGCGGCCAGGTCGTCGTCGTCGGTCTCGTCCCGCGCGGCGTCGAGATCGCCGTGCCCGGAATCGAGTTCCTGTCGGACAAGTCGCTGCGCGGCACCTACTACGGCTCGGGCGACGCCGCCCGCGACCTGCCGGAGCTGGCGGCGCTGGCACTCGCCGGCGAGCTCGACCTCGCAGGTGTCGTCAGCCACACGACCGATCTCGACGGCGTCGAGGAGGCGCTCGGCCGGCTACGCCGCGGAGAAGGCGCACGCACGCTGGTCGTCGTCGATCCGGCACTCTAAGAAGCTCTCACAGAATGACCGTTGTGCCGCCCGGCGCGCTCAGCATCGCACCACCGAGGCACCCGGATCGACGAACGTCGGGATAATCCCGATGTTCTTCGATCGGCTGATCAGGCGACACAAGGAAACGCTCGCGCAGGGAAGCGGGCGTTCCCGGCAGCTGCCTCGACGGCGTTCTCAGCCGACGTCTGGTCCGTCCAAACCGGGCCGGGAGCGAACATCGGCGGCCGGGCCGGCTTGATCCTGACCCGTCCCGCCGCCCGAACGCTCGTCGATCGCGCGGTTGAGTTTCTCGAGCTCGGCCTCCGAACGCTCAATCATTCGATTCAGGTCTGCGCAGAGCTCTGCGTCGACGGCATTGTCGGCCGCTTCGAATGCAGTGCGCGCGGTGGAGCAGGCCGCGATGAGAATGACAAGCATGCTCCGCTGGCTCACGAGGTCAGGTACCGGCAGATTCACCACCCCCTCCTCACCAAGACCGCCTCTTCCAAACCCAGCGGGACCTATGCCCGGGGGTCATCGTCGGAAGCGACAAGCCCGGCTACCCCGTCCTTGGCGGCGACCACGTACCTCCCGTGGCGGCCGACCACCTGCTCGATCTCGATGTCCTCGTGGCCCTCGGCAAGAAGAAAGTGGGTGCCGTCCTGCCGAACCTGTTCATACTCACCGAGGGTCAAAGAAAGGCGCTCGAAGCAGCCGCTCGTCGAGCACTCACAGATGAACTCGAAAGGACTGTTCCCGCCCAGCCGACCCGCGAGACCCCTGATGTTCTCGTTGAGCTCCCTGAACAATGACTCGTTCTTGGCGAGACGTGCTTGGCGGTCCTCATCCACGGCCCGCGAAGCCTAGCGTGCGTCACCTATGGCTCCGGTGATTTGCTCAGGCGTCGGTAAGACTTTCAGCAAACGGCGAGAGCAACCGACGTGACCACCACCGTTGTTCGAAACCCGATCGACTCGTTCAGGCGGCGCATTGCGGTGTTCTCCTCCGCGTTGGAGGTCGAGACAGTCTGGACCTCCGGGTGGTCAGCCTGCAGCCGTCGCAACGACTCGATCTTGACCGCGCGAGCGAGACCCTTCCGACGGTGCGGCTCGACGGTTCCCGTGTCGTCGGTGAAGCCGAGGGTAGAGCCTGCCGACACGCGGAGTTCCGTAAAGGCTCCGATCGACGTCTCGTTTTCGATCGCGACGGTCAGGCGCATCTCACGATGTCGCCGCGCGAGGGATTCCTCGGAGGCGCGGACGGTTTGAGCCGTCCAACTAGGGATGTCCATTCCCTCTGGCTGAGGCGCACCGTCCATCGCCGCTCGTGCCTTGACAAATTCCGCGAGGTACTCGTCGGGTACGCGCCCAAGCCAGGTGACGAGCCGAAAGTCCGCCGGCACGCTCGGCTGAGGCAGCTCCACCGCACCCAAGTCGAGCACCGACTGCACGACGCGTGACTCTGCCACGGCGCCGACGCGTGTAGCGAAGGCGGCGCCTGCATGCGTTGTGTGGCTGCTGCGTAGTGCTTCTACGCCGAGCTCGCGGGCACGCGTCAGCGCGTGCCCGAGGAGGACGCGTCCGGTGCCGTGCCTTCGACGGCGAGGCTCGACGAGCAGGTTCAGGAAGGCGGCTCTCGGGCCGTGGACGTAGAGAGAGGCAACCCCGCCGTCTGCGAGCCAGTGACAACTCATGTGCGTGGTCGGCTGGTAGCGGTAGAACGCGATCGCCTCCTCGCGGCTGCGAACGGGTTCTCCTGGATGAACTTCGTCGTGACAGGCGAGCTCGACCGCATAGAAGCGCCCGAGCACATCATCCGATGCCTTACGGGCGTTGATCTCCTCGACCCCCTTGGTCACCCCCACCAGTCGCGCCGGCCGTCGACATCTTCGCGTGGGTCATCGCCGAGGTTGGGCGCGCCGACGACGAGGATCTCGAGGCCGTTCGGGCCGGCTTCGTAGCCTCGCCACGTACCGGGCGGGACGCGGACCGCGTCCCATTCCCGGAGCTCGACGATCTCGTCATCGACCTTCATCCGCCCGCTTCCGCGTATGACCACGTACACCTCCTCTTGCTTTTGGTGCGTATGGCCGTAGGGAAAGCGATAGCCGGGCGGGACACGCTGGTAGCTGAGGCTGGATCTCTCGAGGTCGAGCGCCTTGGTCGCCGCGCGGAACTCCAGGTCGGGTGCTCCGTCGAACCTAGGGCCGATGTCCTCCAGATCCTCCTTGATGTTCGTGAGCGTGAACGGCACGGTCCGATCGTACGGCACCGGGCCAGAAGTGTCGTTCATGCGCCGCTAGAGCGAGAGCGCGCCGGCGGCCGCAACGAGCTTCGTCCCCGCCTCGTCCAGTCGGTCGTCGAAACGGAAGCGGGGGGCGGAGACGTTCAGCGCGGCAACGACCCGACCGCCGCCGTTGCGGATCGGGGCGGCGGCGGCGACAACGCCGGGCTCGAACTCCTCGCGCACGAGCGCGTACCCGCGCGCGCGTGCCGCGGCGATCATGCCTGCGACGAGGCCGAGGGCCTCGAGCTCGTGCTCCTCGAGGTCGAATGCGAGCGCGCGGCCGGCCGAGGTGCTCGCGAGAGGCGTCAGCCCGCCCACGCGTCCCGGAGCGTGCAGCGTCGCGGCCGGGGACTCGGTCAGGAGCGTGAGCACCTCGTCCCCTTGGCGCACCGACAGGTGCACGCTCTCGCCGAGCTCGCGCACGAGCCCGCGCATGACGGGGGGCGCCGCGGCGATCAGGCGCGACTCCGCGACGCGCGCGGCGAGCACGTAGATGCGGGAGCCGAGCCGGTATGCGCGCGTCTCGGCGTCACGCTCGACGAACCCGCGCTCCTCGAGCGTGCGGAGCGTGCGCGAAAGCTGGCTCTTGTCACCGCCGACGCGCTCCGTGAGTGCGACGACGCCGAGCCCACCTACTGCGACGGAATCCTCAGCGAGTGCGCAGAGCGCGTCGAGCCCGCGTTCGAGTGCGGCCGTGCCGGGATTCATGCGCGGATGCTGATCGTGTCGCCGAGCTCAACTGCGCGCCGCTCCACGAACTCGAACAGCTCCTCCTCGATCGCCTCGTCGAGCGGCGGCCGCTCGTAGGTCTCGAGCAGCTCGCGCCAGCGCACGGTTGCGCGCGCCTGCTGGTCGAGGGAGCCGCCGCGCGTCCAGCGGTCGATGTTCTCGGTAGAGGCGATGGTCGGACGCCAGAAGCATTCGCGGAACCGCTCCAGCGTGTGCTCGGCGCCGAAGAAGTGCCCGCCGTGCCCGACCTCGACGTGCGCGCCGTACGCAAGGCTCGCGTCGTCGACGTCGGCCGCAGTGAACTGGTGGAGCAGCAGGTCGAGGATCTCGCAGTCGGCGACGAACTTCTCGAACGACGTCACGAGCCCGCCTTCGAGCCAGCCGGCCGACTGCCAGCAGACGTTCGCGCCCGCGAGGAATGCCGCCTGCAGCGTGTTCATCGCCTCGTACCCGGCCTGGTAGTCCATCGCCGGGCTGGAGGTCAGCGTGCCGCCGCCGGAGCGCCACGGCAGGCCGATCCTGCGTGCGATCTGCCCCGAGGCGTAGAGGCCGAGCGCCGACTCGGGCCCGCCGAAGGCCGGCGAGCCGCTCTTCATGTCGGTTGCGGAGAGGAACGAGCCGAGGACGGAAGGCGTTCCCGGCCGGACGAGCTGGACGAGCGCGATGCCGGCGAGCGCCTCGACGTTCTGCTGCACGAGCGCGGCGGGCACCGACACGGGCGCCATCGCGCCCATCAGCAGGAATGGCGTGACGATCACGGCCTGGCCTGCGGCCGCGTAGCCGAGGATGCCTTCGAGCATGCGGCTGTCGAAGCGCAGCGGCGAGTTGACGTTGCAGTTCGCGAAGAGCACCGGAGTCTCCTCGATCGCCTCGCGTCCGCCGAAGACGATCTGTGCCATGCCGAGGCAGTCCGCCGCGGCGAAATCGGACGACGGCTCGCCCGACCAGACGCGGTCGGTCAGCCTGATCGCGGCGAGCGCGCGCAACAGATGCCGCACGTCGAGCGGCACGTCGTTCGGCTCGAGGATGTTCCGGCCCGGCGTGTCGAGCGCCTCGGTCAGCTGTGTCAGTTTGAGCAGCGACTCGAGGTCGGCCATCGTGCCGTCCCGCCGCTCCCCGTCGATGCGAACGAATGGCGGTCCCTGTGCCGGGCTGAAGATCATGTGGTCGCCGCCGACGACGATGTCGCGCTCCGGGTTGCGCGCCCGCATCCGGAACTCGGCGGGCGCGAGCTTCGCCTGCGCGCGCAGGAAGCCGGGGTCGAAGCGGACGGTCGAGCCCTCGACCGTCTGCCCGGCATCGCGAAAGAGCTCGAGGGCGCGGGGGTGGTCGAACTGGACTCCGACCTCGGCCGCGAGGCGCTCGGCTCCGGCGTCGATGAGCGCGAGCGCCTCCTCGGACAGCGGCTCGTACCTCGGCATCCGGTTCACGAACATGCGGCTCTCCGATCAACCTGCAACTTGAGTTGCATGATGATCCTCGGCTGCCACGGTGTCAAGAAGCCCGCTGGAAATCGCGCCGGATGAAGAGATCGCGATAGCCGAGCCGGTGGTTCAGCTGGCGCATGGGGAGATTGTCGGGATGGTTGCCGGTGAGGATCTCGGTGATGCCGTGCGCCGCGGCGGCATGGATCGAGGCGAGCTTGGCGAGCCGTGCGAGCCCGCGGCGGCGCAGGTCGGGCAGGGTCGCAGTCCACTCGTTTTCGGCACGCCGGCGGCCCCGGTCGACGAGCAGCCAGGCGAGTGACACGACGCGGTCGTCCGCGTCGAGCACCACGACGCTCAGCTCGTCGTCGAGTATCGGATTGGCGAAGATCGCCGCGCGCCACTCGTCCCGGCTGACGCGGTTCTCGGGGTCGCCCGGAGGCACTGCGCCCGCGGCGACGTAGAACTCGAACAGGTCGAGCTCCCGGTCGCGGACATCGCGGAGGCGCCGCACCTGGAACTCGTCGCTCTGCTCGCCGGCGACCGGGCACGCGCGCGGGTCGAGCTGCGGGATGACCTCGGAGTCGTACTGGGTGAAGCCGCGGCGCTCGACGAACCTCAGCCCGGCGGGATCGTCGTCGACTTCGACCGTGTGCGTGCGCGCGCCTGCCAGGTGTGCGACGCACGTCTCCAACAGCTCGCTCCCGATCCCCCGTCGCCGCCGGTCCGTGCGGACGCCGATCCAGATACGACCCTTGCCGGCCTCGCCGCCGAACCACTGCAGACACGCTGTGGCGAATCCGATCACCTCGCGGCCTTCCACCGCGACCCATGACGCTCGCCGCGCGCGCGCCGGCTCGCTCACCTGCTTGTGGCGAAGCGACTCGGCGGTCTGCACCGAGCCCGGCGAGAGGACGTCGAGCAGCCGCGCCGTCTGCTCTGCGTCCGCCGGGTCGAACGCGCGGACCAGCGGAGGTTGCGGCTGCGCGGGCGACACGCAGCGACTGTACTCAGGACCGTTGCGCCAGCCGGTCGGCCTGCTCGGCTCCCATCGCCGCGGCGGCGAAGCCGAAGAGTCCGAGCACGGAAGGGGCCGCGCTCATCGTCGTGCCCCTTTCTTCTGCAGACGTTCTTTCTGCGGACGGACCGTGTAGCGCGGGTCGCGCGCAGACTGGAAGCCCGCCTTGAACACCGACCAGCGCAGCGCGAGCTCGCCGGCGAGCACGAGCGCCCCGCCGGTGACGGCCGCCGCGCGGCTCCGCTTGCCTCGAAGCGCGAGCAGCCCTGCGCCCGCCGCTGTGCAGAGCTTGGAGACGCGTCCGTACCGGCCCGCTTCGCCCTGCCTGTACACCTCCCCGACGAACCCGAGCTTGCGCTCCATCGCCTGCACCAGCCCGAGCTCGACAGCGACGCCGGCGATCGCCGCGCGACGTGCCGGACCGGCCGCGTCGGCCGGTGTGAACACGGTGGCCGCGGCGCCGGCGCTCGCGGCGGCGCTGGCGCCGAACACCCACGGCAGCTCGTCACGTGCCTCGCTCCACACGGGGATGGCCGTGTTCGCGAGCAGCGCGCCGGTGTAGGTCGCAAGCGGTGGTCCCGTGACGAACGAGGCCGCCTCGGCGAGCCACTTGACGGGGCGCAGGATTCCCAGCCCCTCGAGCGCCGCCGCCGTGTTCGACGCACCGCTCGAGGCGACGAGGATCCAGCTCCCGACGCTCATCGGCGAGGTGACCTTGAAGACGCGGAGCATGTTCAGGAAACGCTCGGGCCGGCCCAGGTCGGAGATCAGGAGCACCGGCGAGACGGCGTCCGCGACCGCGCCGATGTAGAGACAGGACCGCGCGAGCCGGTGGTTCCCGGTCACGCGCGCGAGCCCGTGCAGCACGCTCGCCGCCCCGGCAACGCCGCCCATGAAGAGGTACCACGGGATCTCCGCCTTCCACACCGGCTCCTTGACGATCGGCTTGCCGTAGTACGACTCCATCGTCGTGCCGACCGCGGTGATCGATCCGTTGCCGTTCGGGTGCGCGTACGTCATTCCCTTCCCCCCAGGAATGCCGCCGCGATGCCGACCGTCACGGCGGCCGCGGCAAGGGCGGTCGTGCGCCACAGGCGCGGTAGCTGCGCGGTCGGCACCACGGGATCGGGTGGGAGCCCGTAGACCTCGGGCTCGTCGAGCAGAAGGAAGAACGCGCCGAAGCCGCCGACGCCGTCGTCGGGATCCTCGCCATAGAGGCGCGGGCCGTTCCATCCCTCCGCCTCGAGCTTCTCGAGCCGCTTCTGCGCGCGCCCGCGCAGCTCGTCGAGCTCGCCGAACTGGATCGAGTCCGTGGGACACGCCTTCGCGCACGCCGGCTCATGGCCGCCCTTGAGGCGGTCGTAGCAGAGCGTGCACTTCCAGACGCGGCCGTCCTCCTTCTTCCCGAGCAGCGGCAGCGCGAGCGGCGCGTCGTCGGGAGAGCGCGGCAGGTCGCGCTTGTCGATCACGCCGAACGGGCAGGCGGGGACGCAGTAGCCGCAGCCGTTGCAGATGTCCTCCTGCACGACCACCGTCCCGAACTCCGTGCGGAAGAGCGAGCCGGTCGGGCAGGCATCGAGGCACCCCGCATGCGTGCAGTGCTTGCAGACGTCGGACTCCATCAGCCAGCGCAGCGGTTCGGGGCCGCCGTCGGCCGTCGCGAGCTCGCCGTCGAGCTTCAGCGGCTTCGCCTGCTCGACGAAGGCGACGTGCCGCCACGAGTTCGCGCTCAGCTCGCCCGTGTTGTCGTAGCTCAAGCCGCTCCACTCGAGCCCGTCCTCCGGGATCAGGTTCCACTCCTTGCACGCGACCTCGCACGCCTTGCAGCCGATGCACACGGTTGTGTCGGTGAAGAAGCCCATGCGCGGCTTCGCCTCGTCGCCGTACGTGTTGGGCCAGGCTGCGGGTGCGCCGGTCGGTTCCGCGAGCGCGCTCACCGTTTGCTCACCGTCGTGTCCTTGGTCTCTGCCGGCTGCGGCGGCGCTGCGCCGTTGTCCGCATGCGCGATCTCGCGCTGCTCCGCGACGAAGTCGGGGAGGCGCGCGCCGCGCGGGCGCCGTCCGGGCCGGATGTCGCACGTCAGCGCCTTGACCTCCTGGATGTGCACGTTCGGGTCGAGCGCCATGTGCGTGAGGTCGTTCGCCGCGCCGCCGGTCGTGAGGCCGCGCTGGCCCCAGTGGTAGGGGAGGCCGACCTGCTGGCGCACGGTGCCGTCGATCTTCACCGGGCGCATGCGATCGGTGACCATGACGCGCGCCTCGATCGCGGAGCGCGCCGTCGAGATGGTCGCCCACTCGCCGTGCTTCAGGCCCCGCTCGCGTGCCAGATCGGGATGCACCTCGACGAACATCTGCGGCTGCAGCTCCGCGAGGTACGGCGTGAACCGCGACATGCCGCCGGCCGTGTGGTGCTCTGTCAGCCGGTAGGTCGTCAGCACGTACGGGTAGACGTCGGACCCCGGCGGGTTGTACGGATCCTCGGCGAGGTCGGGGTTCTTCTGACGCCGCGGATTCGACTGCTGCCTGTAGAGCGGGTTCAGGAACGGGGACTCGTGCGGCTCGTAGTGCGTCGGCAGCGGGCCGTCGACGATTCCCTGCGGCGCGTAGATCCAGCCCAGGCCGTCCGCCTGCATGACGAACGGGTGATCGCCGCGGATCGCCTCGGGCCCCTTCGCGTCGTCCGGCGGGACATAGTCGGGCTTCTTCTCCGCGTCGAAGTCGGGCGTGTCGCGGCCCGTCCACTTCTCTTCGTCGGCGTTCCACCACACGTAGCGCTTGCGCTCCGACCACGGCTCGCCGTCCGGGTTCGCCGACGCGCGGTTGTAGAGGAGGCGGCGGTTCGCGGGCCACGCCCAGCCCCATTCGAGCGCGGCGTAGCTCTGATCCCAGTGCGGCACCTTGCGCGCCGCCTGATTCTTGTCCTCCGCGAACGCGCCGCAGTAGATCCAGCAGCCGCACGAGGTCGAGCCGTCGGCCTTCAGCAGCTTGTAGCCCGCGAGCGCCTCGCCCGTCGAGTCCCACCCGTTGATCTCCGCGAGCACGGAGTCGGCGCTCGGCTCCTCGATCTCGCCGCTCGTCGGATACCTCCACGTGAGGTCGAGGATCGGCAGGTCGCGCGGGTCCTGCGACTCCGCCACGCGCTCCTTGATCTTCTTGCCGAGGTGGTAGTAGAACCAGAGCTCGGAGCGGCAGTCGTCCTTCGGCTCGACTGCCTTGAAGTGCCACTGCAGGAGACGCTGCGTGTTCGTGAACGAGCCGTCCTTCTCCAGGTGCGTCGCCGCGGGCATGAAGAAGACCTCCGTCGCAATCTCCTCCGGCTTCAGCTCGCCTGACTCGACCTCGGGGCTGTCGTGCCAGAACGCGGCTGTCTCGATCTCGACGAAGTCGCGCACGACGAGCCAGTCCAGCTTCGCGAGAGCGAGTCGGTTGGCCTTCCCGTTCGCGGAGCCGACTGCGGGGTTCTCGCCCGCGACGATATAGCCCTTGACCTTCCCTTTCAGCATCTGCTGCACGGTCCAGTAGTTCGAGTTGTCGTCGTCGATCCGCGGCAGGTACGAGAAGCAGAAGTCGTTCTCGGGGGTCGCGGCCGCGCCCCACCACGCCTTCAGCAGCGACACCATGTACGCGTCGGCGTTCCCCCACCAGCCGCCCGGCGCCGTCGTCATGTCGATGTACGCGTCGAGACCGCCGTAGTGCTCGACGTGCGGCATCGTCAGATAGCCGGGGAGGATGTTGTAGAGCGTCGGGATGTCCGTCGAACCCTGGATCGAGGCGTGCCCGCGGAGCGCCATGATCCCGCCGCCCGGGCGGCCGATGTTGCCGAGCAGGAGCTGGATGATCGCCGCGGTGCGGATCAGCTGGACGCCGACGGTGTGCTGCGTCCAGCCGACGGCGTAGACGAACGCGCCGGTGCGCTCCGGCCCGGAGTTCTTGCACAGCGACTCCGCAACGGCGAGGAACTCCTCCACCGTGCAGCCGCACGCGTCGGCGACGAACTCCGGCGTGTAGCGCGCGTAGTGGCGCTTGAGGATCTGGAACACGCAGCGCGGGTGCTGCAGCGTGTCGTCGGTCTCGGGCGGGTTGCCGTGCGAGAGGCCGCCGCCATGGCCGCCGTGCGACTGCTCGCCTTTCACGCGGGACGGGCTGAAGCCCTTCTCGCGCTGGCCCGCCGCGGCGTGCACCTTGGTGCCTGCGTACTGCCACGTCGTGACGTCGTACTGAGCTTGCTCGGGGTCCCAGCCGGAGAAGAGGCCGTCGTTGTCCTCGGTGTCCGAGAAATCCTCGCTGACGATCACGGGCGCGTTCGTGTAGCGCTTGACGTACTCGTCGAACCAGCGGTCGTGCTCGAGGATGTAGTTGACGACACCGCCGAGGAATGCGATGTCCGAGCCTGCGCGGATGCCGACATGGCGGGTCGCCATCGCACTCGTGCGCGTGAAGCGGGGGTCGATGTGCTGCACCTCGGCGCCCCGCTCGCGTGCCTCCATCACCCACTGGAAGCCGACGGGATGGTTCTCCGCCATGTTCGACCCCATGATCGTGACGCAGTCCGCGTTCATCAGGTCCTGCTGGAAGGTCGTCGCGCCGCCTCGTCCGAACGAGGTGCCCAGACTGGGCACCGTGGAGCTGTGTCATATGCGTGCTTGGTTCTCGACCTGGACGACGCCGATCGCGGTGAGGAGCTTCTTCATCAGGTAGTTCTCCTCGTTGTCGAGCGTCGCACCGCCGAGGTTCGCAATCGCCATCGTGCGCTTCGCGGGGTTGCCGTCCGGCGTCTCCTCTTCCCAGGTCTCGTCGCGCGTCGCGACGATGCGGTCGACGATCATCTCCATCGCGTCGTCGAGCGACAGCTCCTCCCAGGAGGTGCCGTACGGCCTGCGGTACTTGACCTTGTATTCACGGAGCGGGCCGTCGTGCATGTTCTTCGTCGCGGCGCCCTTCGGGCAGAGACGGCCGCGGGAGATCGGGCTCGCGGGGTCGCCCTCGACCTGGATCACCTCGCCGTCCTTCACGTAGACGAGCTGCGCGCAGCCGACGGCGCAGAACGGGCAGATCGAATGGCCGACGTGGTCGGCGTCCGCGATCCGCGGCTTCAGCGTGCGCGACTTTTCGGACCGGACAGCCCTGCCGAGGCCGAGCGCATCTCCCTCGCGGAGCTGGCGGACGACCGGCCAGGATTCGAGAAGCTTGCTGAATCCCACGCCCGCGGTGTTTCCGGCGCAGCGGCCGTCAAACGCATCGGAACGCGAACTAAATCTCGGCGTCCTCGAGCCTGTCGACCAGGGCGCGCAGATGCGCGCGCTCGGGGCCCAGCCCCTCGTGCACCTTCGCGAGCCGTTTCCTGCCCTCGGCCGTCAGCGTCAGATGGAAGACGCGTCCGTCGGTCGCGGAGACGACCCGGTTGACGAGCCCGGCCTGCTCTGCCCGCTGGACGAGCTCCGTGACGGCGCTCTGCGTGAGCGCCAGCACGTCGACGAGCTGCGAGACCGTGGTCGAGCCGTCGTCCGCGCCTGCGATCTGCAGCAGCAGGAGGTGCTGGCGCGGCGTGATGCCGTTTCGGCGCGCGCAGTCTTCCGAGCGCCGCAGGAAGCGGCGCAGCTCGGCACGAAACTGCGCCGCGGCGCGGTAGCGGTTGTCCGGCATCGCTCAGGAGGGTTTTTTCATGCCCTACGGCCGGAATCAAGGTCCGAAATGCGCCGGGTCACCTCTTTCGCCGTCTGCCGGAGCGCGTCACCGACGTGCTCGCACGCGTGCTCGGCCTCTGCGCGCTGGGCACAGCCGGCACATCGGCGACTACATCTCGTGGCTGACCTTCGGCGTGGCGGTGATCGGCGGGCTCTTCGCATTCACGATTCGCTGAGAACTTCAAGCGCCGTCGCGAGCGCGTCGAGGTCGCCCGCGTCGTTGTAGCCCTGCACGGACACGCGCAGCGACCACCCGGCGCGCGACTCGAAGACCGGCACCTCGATGCGGTGCTCGTCGTAGAGCCGGCGCTTCAGGGACGGCGGGTCGGGATGCTCGACCCGGTAGCCGCGCATCTGCACGAAGTCGTCCGTCAGCGGCTCGAGGCCGAAGTCGGCCGCTGCGAGCAGCGCTCGGCAGCGCTCGCGCTCGCGCGGCCAGTCGTGCTCGGCCTGGAAGTCGATCGCCGCGGGCACGGCCAGGTAGGCGGAAGGATCGCGCGTGCCCTGCCAGCGGTGGAGGTCCGCGAACGGGACCTCGTCGCCCCAGTCCCACGAGATGACGAGCGGGTCGATCAGCTTCTGCACCTCGCGCCGCGCGTAGAGGAACGCGGCGCCCTTCGGCGCACACAGCCACTTGTGGCAGTTGCCGGTGTAGACGTCCGCGCCGAGCGAATCGAGGTGGAGGTCGATCTGGCCCGGCGCGTGGGCGCCGTCCACGATCGAGAGCGCACCGGCGGCGCGCGCGCGCCGGCACGCTTCCGCGACGTCGTTGACGCGGCCGCTCGTCCACTCGACATGCGAGCAGAAGACGACGCGCGTCCGAGGACCCGGCTCGAGCTCGTCGAACGGCTGCCGCCGGAGCGTCACGCCGGTGCGCCGCGCGACCCATTCCCACAGGAGCTCCATGCCGCCGTACTCCGCTTCGCCGAGCAGCACCTCGTCGTGTTGGCCGAGCTCGAGCGACCGCACGACCGCGTTCATCGCCGAGCTTGCGTTGGGCGCGAATGCCACGTTCGCAGGCTCGGCCCCGACGTATGCCGCAAGCCGCAGCCGCGCCGCATCGAGCAGCTCGGGAAAGCGCCGCTCCAGCGCGAGAAACTCGACGGGCCGGCGCTCCAGCTCGCGCTGGTAGCTCTGGTAGGCCTCGAAGACGGGAGCGGGGCACGCGCCGAAGGACCCGTGGTTCAGGAAGACGATCTCCGGGTCGAGGAGGAAGAGCTCCTTCAGATTCTTAACGGCCTTTTAATCGCAGCACACGGTCATTGAACGTTCC
>JAICTB010000252.1 GCA_025936595.1 Thermoleophilia bacterium
CGATCTCCTTCGCGCGGCGGAGCAGCCGGAGCGCGCCGTCATAGCTCGCCTTCGCGCCGCGCATCCGCGCGTGCAGGCGGCGCACGGTCTCGATGTTGTGGTTGAAGACCTCGGGGCGCGCTGTCAGGACCGTCTGCAGCGCCTCCTCCTCGACGCCGAGGAAGTCGGGGGTCAGTACCTCGACCGAGGCCTCCGGCAGCTTCGCCTTGAGCGCGCGGATCGTCGCCGCGTAGTGGCCTGCGCCGCGGTCGGGAACGTCGTCGCGGTCGACCGAGGTGACGACGACGTGCTTGAGCTGCATCTGTGCGGCGGCTTGCGCGAGCCGCAGCGGCTCGAGCGGATCCGGGGGCGACTCGGGCTTGCCCGAGTGGACGTAGCAGTAGCGGCACGCGCGGGTGCACGTGTCGCCGAGGATCTGGAACGTCGCGGTGCCGCGGCCCCAGCACTCGGAGATGTTCGGGCAACGCGCCTCCTCGCAGATCGTGTGCAGCGATAGCCCGTGCACGAGCTTCTGCACGTCGAAGTAGGCCCCGTCCTTCGAGGGCGCCCGAACCTTCATCCACTCGGGCCTGCGAGGCCGTTCGGCGACGGGAAGCGATGACTCCATGGACACGTTCCAGTCTAAGTGGCGTGGAGAGTCCGACCGCTGCTAGCCTGAACCGGACTGATGAGTCCGCTTACGTAAGGAGTCGAATGAGCCGCCATTCCACGAATCCCTGGGTCGTCCTCGTCATCATCTGCCTCGCGCAGTTCATGGTCGTCCTCGACGCGACGATCGTGAACGTCGCACTCCCCCACATCCAGACGTCGCTGGGCTTCACCGACGCGAGCCTGCAGTGGGTGATCAACGCATACACGCTCGTCTTCGCAGGCTTCCTCCTGCTCGGCGGGCGCGCGGGGGACCTCCTGGGACGGAAGCGGCTCTTCATGGTCGGTCTCGTGATCTTCACCGCTGCGTCGTTTCTCAACGGGATCGCGAGCACGTCGGGAATGCTGATCGGCTTCAGGGCTCTACAGGGTCTCGGCGCCGCGCTTATCTCGCCGGCGGCGCTGTCGATCATCTCGACGACCTTCGCCGAGGGGAAGGAGCGCGCCCGGGCGCTGGGCGTCTGGGCAGCGATCGCGATCGGCGGCTCCGCGGTCGGCCTCGTACTGGGCGGCGCGCTCACGCAGGCGTTCTCGTGGCGCTGGATCTTCTTCGTGAACGTTCCGGTCGGCATCTTCGCCTTCTTCGCGGCCATGCGGCTCGTGCCGGAGTCGAAGGACGAGCACGCGCACCGGGGCTACGACGTCGCGGGCGCCGTCACCGTGACCGGCGGGCTGATGGCGCTCGTCTACGGGCTCGTTCGCTCGGCGCAGCACGGCTGGGGCTCCACGCTGACGATCGTGTCCTTCGTCGCCGCCGCCGTGCTCATCGCCGCGTTCATCGTGATCGAGTCGCGCTCGGCCGAGCCCCTCGTCCGGCTCTCCATCTTCCGCGTCCGCTCGCTCTCGACGGCGAACCTCTCGATGTTCCTCGCGTTCTCCGGGATGTTCGCGATGTTCTTCTTCAACACCCTCTACATCCAGAACGTGCTCGGCTTCGGCCCGCTGAAGGCCGGCGTCTCGTTCCTGCCCTTCACGGCCGGCGTGATGCTCTCGGCCGGCCTCGCCTCCGGCCTGGCGCCGCGGATCGGCGTGCGCCCGGTTGCCGCGGTCGGGATGGTGCTGACCATCGTCGGGCTGCTCCTCTTCTCCCGCTTGCCGGTCGACGGCTCGTACGCATCCGACGTGCTCCCGGGAATGATCCTCGCCTCGCTCGGGATGGGCGCCATCTTCATGCCGCTCACCCTCGTGGCGACCACCGGCCTCGACGACGAGGATCAGGGGCTCGCTTCGGGCCTCTTCAACACGTCGCAGCAGGTCGGGGGCGCGCTCGGCCTGGCGATCCTCTCGACGATTGCCGTGAGCCACACCGACGGCTCCTCGATTGCCGCGCAGGTGCACGGCTTCCAGTGGGCGTTCGCCGGCGCGGCGGTCCTCGTCGGTCTGAGCCTGCTCGTTCTCCTTGCGCTCCTGCGCAAGCGGGACGTCGCGCGGATCGAGGCCGAGGCCAGGACGGACGAGCCGGCGCTGGTCAACGCCGCCTGATGACCGAGCTGCGCGCCGACGCGCGGCGCAATCTCGAGCGGGTGCTCGACGCGGCGGAGCAGACCTTCGGCGCGTCGGGCCCCGACGCGAGCATCGACGAGATCGCCCGCCTGGCGGGGGTCGGCCACGGGACGGTCTTCCGGCGCTTCCCGACCAAGGACGACCTCATGTTCGCCGTGATCGAGCGGCACGTGGAGGAGATGTGCCGGCTCGCGGAGGAGGCGCTCGCCGCGGACGATCCGGGCCGGGCGTTCTTCGACTTCGTCTGGCGCCTGGCTGAGCTCAACATGAGCACTCCGGGCCTGCATCGCTGCGTCGTGCATTGCGGGGACAAGCCGGGCGCGGCCGAGCTCGAGAAGCTCGCCGACCGAGTCGTGGCCCGCGCTCAGCGCGCCGGTGCCGTGCGGCGCGACGTGAAGGCGGAGGACGTGCGGGTCCTCGTGCGCTCGGCGTTGACCAACGCTCCCGCCGGGCAGTGGCGGCGTTACCTCGGTGTCGTGCTCGACGGGCTGCGCGCGTAGAGTCCGGCACATGAGTTGGTTCGTCCGCAACGTCCGGGACACGAAGTGGTGGGACCGCGGCGCGCGCGGCTTCGTCTCCGATCTCGTCGGGGACGACGAGGCGCAGGTCGGCGTGAACCTGTTCGTCCTCGGGCCCGGCCAGCCGATGTCGATGTACCACTGGGAGGTGGACCAGGAGGATTTTCTCGTCCTCTCCGGCGAGGCGCTGCTCATCGTGGAGGACGAGGAGCGGCCGCTGCGGCAGTGGGATTTCTTCCACTGCCCGCCGAACGTGCCTCACACCATCGTCGGCGCCGGTTCGGGGCCGTCGGCGATCCTCGGGATCGGCGCGCGCGAGCATCAGGACTCGCCGAACTGGGGCGCTTACCCGTACTC
>JAICTB010000207.1 GCA_025936595.1 Thermoleophilia bacterium
GAGGCGGTGTGGGACGCAGCGTTCGAGCTCGGGGCGAAGCTCGGGAAGACGCCGATCCGGTGCTCCGACACGCCGGGATTCGTGGTCAACCGGGTCCTGATCCCGCTCCTGAACGACTGCGTGCGCGTGCTCGACGAGGCGGGGATCACGCCCGAGGCGCTCGACGACGGCATGACCAAGGGCGCCGGCTGGCCGATGGGGCCGTGCACGCTCCTCGATCTCGTCGGCGCCGACGTGCACGTGCACGCGAGCGAGGCGCTGTACGAGAAGCTCCGCGAGCCGCGCATGGCACCGCCCCCGCGGCTCGTGCGGATGCTGCAGGCCGGCAAGCTCGGCCGCAAGACGGGCGAGGGCTTCTACACCTATTAGCTGTTGCTCCGTCCGCCGCCCCACCTACCGTGGGGAGGCAGATGGCGATGTGCCAGGTCTGCCGCCGCACCCTGCTCGCGGGCGAGCGCTATCGCACGTGGCGCTGGGCGCGGCGCGACCAGACCGTCTGCGTCGTCTGTGAGCCGGAGGCGCGCGACGCGGGTGCGGTGCGCGTCGTCGACGCGTTCGAGCATGTGCGCGTGTCCGGGTTGATCCAGCACGTCCGTCGCGTGGCTTAAGCGTTAGTTGTGTTGCTCCGCGCGCGCGGCTCCGATCCGCCAGGCGGCTTCGAACACGCCTTCCGGAACATCGCGACGCAACGCGGCGACGTCTTCGGCGAATGCCGCGCGCTCTTGTGAGTCGAGCGCGCTCTGCCACTCCGGCCGGCTGGCCTCGGCGAGCAGTCGCACCGCACCGCGCTGGTCACCTTGAACGGCCGCGACCCACGCGAGTCCCTGCAACGCAGCTGCGGCGGTCCCGTAGTCGCCGAGGGGCTGCGCCTCGTTCAGGGCGCGCCGGTAGGTCCCATACGCGGCCCTCGAATTCCCGCACTTCCTGTGCGCCCTGCCCAGCAGTCGCCCCCGGATGAACGCGGCTTCGCCGTCGAATCCGGCGGCCTCCTCGTCGGCGACCGCGTCCTCATACGCCGCAACGGCATCGACGAGGTTGCCGCGCGCTTCGTGCACCTCGCCGACCGCCACTAGCGCATGCCCAACGCCACACATGTCGTTCGGATTGCTGCGTCTCAGTTCGAGCGCACGTTGGGCATAGGCTTCAGCGACGTCGAGCTCACCGAGCCTGATGGAGAGATGCGCAAGGTCGGCGTCGAGGCCGGCGACGATGTCGGTCGCGCGTTCGTCCGCGGCCGTTCGCCGTGCCAGCTTCTTGAGCTGGATCGCACGGTGAAAGTCACCATTGACGCGTGCCAGCTCGCTGGCTGCGATCTGTCCCTCCATCTCCCAGACGGGCGTCAGGTTGCCGGGGAGAGTCAGGATCGCGTGGGCCCAGGCATCCGCCTCCTCTTGACGGCCGCGAATGACCCAGTAGAACCAGGTAGCCGTTAGCAACCTCACAGCCTCTTCCTTCGCGCACGTTTCGATCGCGTGTTCGAAAGCCGAGGCGAGCTCCTCGGCCCGATCGGTAACCGCGGCGAAAGCCGCGGGATCGAAGTTACGCAGGTCCGAGGCCCAGCTTTCCGCGAATGCCACGATCGCCTGGAGTGTCTGGTCGTTGAAGCAGCTGGCCGAGCTGACCGGATGGCCGTTCCTCGCTGCTGCTTCAGCGAGCGTCGGATCCTGGCGAAGAATCCCCCGTTCAAGATTCCGCAGCTCGCTTCCCGGCTCGAGGCCGAGCTCCCCGAGCTGAGCGTGGCCCTCCCGGTAGGCCGCCAGGGCGTCTGCCTGACGCCCGGACCGGTAGAGGGCAAGCATGAGTTGCGCGCGGAGCGACTCACGTAGAGGCATCGCGGAGACCAGCGACGTGAGCTCGCCGAGGATCTGGTCGTGGTGGCCGAGCTCGAGCTCGGCGGTAAATCGACGTTCGAGCGCCGCGAGGCGCTCCTCCTCGAGCCGTGCCGCGGCTGCGCGCAACGTGGCCGAATCGGCTGCACCGTCGAGCGCCGGCCCGCGCCAGAGGGCTAATGCGTCCAGCAGTTCCGCGAGTGTCTGCGCCGGCGGATCGCCGTTTACTCGGCCGACCATCTGCTCGAACAGCAACGCATCGACCCGCTCTTCGTCGACGCACAGTCGGTAACCGCCCCTCCGCGTCTCGATCGCGTCGGCGCCGAGCGCCCTTCGCAGCTCCGAGATGTACACATGAAGTGCGTGCCGGGCCTGATCCGGTACCTCCTCATCCCAGATGCCGTCGATCAGCTCGACGCTCGAGACGCACTCGCCGGCGCGGAGCGCGAGCACGCTTAGCATCGCGAGCCGCTGCGCGCCGGTGACCTCGACTCGCCGCCCGCCGCGGTGAGCGCTCACATGTCCGAGCAGCCGCACGCTGAGAGGATTTGCCGCCATTTCCCTCTCCTCGGACTGTAACTGAGCTCCGTCCGGAGAGCTACCGCGCGGCGTATACACGCTGACTTGAGCGTCGGTTGAGGGTCGATTGAGACCGCTGCGCGAGTCTTGCTCGCAAGGTTTCGCGACATGCGATAGAGGAGGGACATGATGCGCCCAAGGGATAGGCTGAGGATGAACCTGCGGCTACTGATTCCCGTCGTGTTCGTCGGATGCTTGCTGTCGTTCGCCGGTCCCGCATCCGCGGACGACGGCGCAACGGTTCACCACTTCTCGGTGACGTATCCCGGCAACCTGGCGACGTGCTCGGGCAACCGAATCGAGAAGGCCGGGGCGAACGGATTCGTCAAGGACGTCGAGACGTGCGTAACCGTGATCGACGTTGGTCTTGAGCCCGGCACGTATTCGGCGGTTGATCTCGGTTGGTGCAGCGACTACAACGCTGTGATCTTCGACGAGTCCGCGTGCAACTTGGCGATCTCGGGACACGTCACGATCGGTGAGAACGGCGACGACACCTTCACGTGGAACGTCGTCGCGTACTACGCTCACCCCTAAAGCTGCGTCAGCTCATCTCGACGCCGAGTCGCCGGGCGGCGACCGCGATCGTCCCGCCCTGCACGACGACGGACGCGAGCACGACGACGAAGACGGTCTCGTAGATCCGCTGCGCGTCGGTGACGTGGCGGCCGAGGGCGAACGCAGCGAGGAGGATCGGGACCGCGCCCTTCAACCCGCCCCACATGACGAACAGTCGCTCGCCGCCCCGGAGGCGCACCGGCGCAAGAAGCGCACCGAGCACGAGTGGGCGCGCGACGAACGCGACGAACGCCGCGAGCAGGAGGCCTTCCGCCCAGCGGCCTGCTCCGACCCCGGAGAGGTCGATTGTCAGTCCGAGCGCTGCGAAGACGACGATCTCGGCGAGTGTCGACAGCCCGTCCTGGAAGGCGTCGATCTCGGCCTTGAACGGCGGCCGCATGTCGCCGACCATCAGGCCCGCCACGAAGACCGCGAGGAAGCCCGACCCGTGAGCGACCGCGGCGACCCCGTAGACGAGCCCCGCGAGCGCGAGCGTGCGGATCGTGTGCAGCCCGGACGACGGGAAGACCACGCGCCGCATCAGCTGCTGCTCGACGAGCCCGCCGACGATGCCGATCGCGAGGCCGATCGACATCTGCTCTGCGAAGACGCGGACGACGATCCAGAAGCTCGCGTTCGCGTGCGTCGCGAGCTCGATCATCCCGATCATCAGGGCGATCCCGACCGGGTCGTTCGCGCCCGATTCGCCCTCGAGGATCGTGCCGGTGCGCCCGCCGACCTCGCGGTCGCCGAGCACTGAGAACATCACGGCCGGGTCGGTGGGCGCGATCGCGGCGCCGAGGAGGCCCGAGACGATCCAGTCGAGCCCGAAGGCCCAGTGCGTGAAGAGCGCGATGACGCCGGCGGTCGCGAAGGTCCCTATGGTGCCGAGGGCCGTGATCGGGACGGCCGCCACCCGGAAGCGCCTCCAGCCGATCGACGAGCCGCCGTCGAAGAGGATCACGATCAGCGCGACGGTGCCGACCCGCTCGACCGTCGTGATCGAGAAGGCCAGTGACGGGAAGAGGTCCGAGGCGACCGCCGCGGCGACCAGGAAGAAGGCAGCCGAGGGGATCGACACGCGCGCACTGAGCTTGGAGGTGACCATGGCGAGCGAGAGCGCTCCGGCCACGACGAGGACGATCAGGCCGAAGCTCGTCAGATCGTGCATGGGCCGTGACCGTACAACAGCGGCTCCTGCAAAAAGTCCTTACTTCTCGATCATTACAGGCATAATTCGGCAGGAAAGA
>JAICTB010000134.1 GCA_025936595.1 Thermoleophilia bacterium
CCGAAGCGCGAGACCATCTACGGCGCGCCGGACGGGCCGCTCCCGGCGGGTGCGCACACCGCCGTCGCCTACGCGCGGACCGGCGCGCACGCGACCGCGGTCGCGTGGACGTTCCGGATCGCGTGAGGTAGCGGTTCAGGTTCCGGCCGAGTCGGGCTCCGCATCCATGAACGGGTAGCGGTAGTCCTGCGGGGGCGTGAACGTCTCCTTGATCGAGCGTGGGCTGACCCAGCGGATCAGGTTCCACATCGACCCGGCCTTGTCGTTCGTGCCGGACGCCCGCGCACCGCCGAACGGCTGCTGGCCGACGACCGCCCCCGTCGGCTTGTCGTTGACGTAGAAGTTGCCGGCCGCGTAGCGCAGCCTGTCCTGCGCGTGCGCGGCGGCTGCCCGGTCGGCCGAGAAGACCGCGCCGGTGAGGCCGTACGGCGCCGTCCTGTCGACGAGGTCGAGTGTGTCGTCCCAGCGCTTCTCGTCGTACACGTAGGTCGTGACGACGGGCCCGAAGAGCTCCTCGCGCATCGTGCGGAAGTCGGGATCGCGCGTCTCGATGACGGTGGGGTCGACGAAGAAGCCGCGCGAGTCGTCGTAACCGCCACCGGCGACGATCTCGGTCTGCCCGTTCGACTTCGCCTCCTCGATCGCCGCGGCCTGTGTCTTGAAGGACGCGCCGTCGATCACGGCGCCCATGTAGTTGCCGAAGTCGCTGACGTCTCCGACCTTGATCGTGGCGATCTGCTCCTGCAGCCGTTCCTTGAGCGCCGGCCAGAGGTTCGACGGTGCGTACACGCGCGACGACGCGGAGCACTTCTGCCCCTGGTACTCGAACGAGCCGCGGACGATTGCGGTCGCGAGCGCATCGACGTCGGCGGACGGGTGCGCGACGATGAAGTCCTTGCCGCCGGTCTCGCCGACGATGCGCGGGTAGTTTCGGTAGTGCTCCATGTTCGTGGCGACGGTGCGCCACATGCCGTTGAAGACCGGGGTGGAGCCCGTGAAGTGGATGCCGGCGAGGTGAGGATTGCCGATCGCGGCATCGCCGATCGTCGCGCCCGAGCCGTAGACGAGGTTGATCACGCCGTCGGGCAGGCCCGCCTCCTGGAAGAGGCGCATCAGGTAGTAGGCGGAGAGCATCGCCGTCCCCGCCGGCTTCCAGACGACCGTGTTCCCCATCAGCGCGGGCGAGCTCGTCAGGTTCGCCGCGATGGCCGTGAAGTTGAACGGCGAGACGGCGAAGACGAAGCCCTCGAGCGGCCGGTACTCCATGCGGTTCCACAGCCCGCGCGAGGAGATGGGCTGCTCCTCGTAGATGCGCGTCATGAACTCGACGTTGAAGCGCATGAAGTCGATCGACTCGCACGCTGCGTCGATCTCGGCCTGATGCGCCGTCTTCGACTGGCCGAGCATCGTCGCGGCGTTCAGCGTGTCGCGCCACGGCCCGGAGAGAAGCTCCGCCGCGCGCAGCAGCACCGTCGCACGCTCCTCCCACGGCCAGCGCGACCAGTCGGCCCAGGCTTTCGCCGCCGCGTCGACCGCCTGCTGCACGTGCTCGGCGGTTCCCTGGTGGACGTCCGCGAGGACGTGCTCCTTGTCGTGCGGCATGACCGCCTGCTTGAGATCGCCGGTCGTGACGTCCTTGCCGCCGATCACGAGGGGGATCTCGATGCGCTCGTTGCGCATCTGCTCGACGCGCAGCTGCAGGCGGGAGCGCGCGGAGCTGCCCGGCTCGTAGTCGTGGATCGGCTCGTTGACGGCGGGCGGCGAGCGGAAGATGGCGTGGGTGCTCATGGCTCTAGATTACGGTCGTGGACCTCTCGCATGCGTTGTGGATCGGCGGGGGCCAGGGGAGTGGCAAGTCGACGGTCGCGCGGGCGCTCGCGCGGCGGTTCGACCTCCAGCTCTATGTGGTCGACCACCGCACGTGGGTGCACGAGCCGCGCATGCCGTCGACCGAATTCTCGTCGCTCTCCATGGACGAGCGCTGGCTCGAGCCGTCGCCGCAGCGGATGCTCGACTGGTTCCTGTCGCATTCGCGCCACCGGTTCCGGCTCGTGCTCGAGGATCTTGCGGCGCTGCCGGACTCGCCGCTCGCGGTCGTCGAAGGGCCGCAGCTCCTGCCGACGTCGGTGTCGGCCGTGCTCCGATCGCCCGATCAGGCGCTCTTCCTCGTCTCGCATCTGGACGAGCAGCGCGCGCGGCTCCTCGCACGCCCCGGCATTCCCGGCACATCGGATCCCGTGCAGGCGCGTGTGAATGCGACCGAGCGCGACCTGATGATCACGCAGCTGATCGAGCGCGACGCACGTGAGCTCCGGCTGCGGGCGGTCGAGGTCGACCGGCCGCTCGACGAGATGGTCGAGCTCGCAGCCGAGCACTTCCGGCCGGCGATCGAGCGCGGCCCGCGCGAGGTCGACCTCGCGGCGGTGCGCCGGTTCGAGAACGATGTGCTCGCAGAGCAGGTGCGGCTCTATCGAGCTTCCCTCGATCCGGTCGATGTGGAGGACTGGACGCTCCCGTTCGCGTGCGAGTGCGGAGCGCCGGGTTGTGCGGCGGAGATCGAGCTGCCGCTGCGCGACTATGAGACGCTCAGCGCCGCAGGAGATAGGCGGCCGCTACGAGCACCCACACCATGATGTCGACAGCCCAGCTCGCGTGGCAGCCCGGGTGGCAGCCACCGCCACGAAACCTCGGCAGAACGATGCCGCAATCGTCACAGACGGCGGTATTCCCTGCACGGATCCTCGTTTGCGCGCATGGCTCGGCGAGACCAGTCCGGTGGCAGCCGCCGTCACGGACTGTCCACACGTGTCTTTTCCAGCGTCAGCGCCGCGGTCAGCGCCGCAGGAGATAGGTGGCCGTTACGAGCACCCACACCATGAAGCCGAGCGAAGACGCGTAGACGGCGTCGCCCTCGAACGTCCAGTTCGCGGCGCCTTCGGCCATGCCGACTCCGAGGACGGCCAGGCCGCCGGCGACGCCGGCGCGGCCGAACCACTTCGGGATCTTGCGCGCCCGCCATGCGGCGAGGGACGAGCCCACGATCACCGTCGCCGCGCAGGCTGACGCCGGCGCCTCGAGCTGCGGCCGCGCGAGCAGCAGCGCCAACGCTTGCAGCGCGATGAACGACCCGCCGCCGACGACGACCGCGGTCGCGAAGAAGCCCTCCGGGTCGAAGCGGATGAGCCGCGCCCGCAGGCTCGCGAGGAACCAGACATACGCGAACGCAGCTCCGGTGAAGAACGCCGAGACGGCACCGGGATGGTTGAGCCCGAAGAGCAGCGCCGGCAGGCCGAGCGCGACGTAGACGTAGCCGAGGGCCGGCAGGTTCGCTCTCGTCACGGCGCGACGCTACAACATGACGGAATGACGCCGACGCTCCTGCAGTACGAGGCGCCCGGCTGGGGCGTGGGCGAGGTGTGGCTCGCCGGCGCGCGCGTGTTCCACTCCGAGCTGCCGCGGCCGACGAGGCGCACCGTCGGTGCAGGCCGGGCGCAGGCGCTCGTCGCACGGCTGCAGGCGTTCTTCGCCGGTGAGCCGGACGACTTCGCGGACGTGCGGCTCCAGCTCGAGGACGGGTTCTACGGCGACCTCGCGCGAACGCTGCGGAAGGTGCCGCGCGGCGAGCTCGTCACCTACGGAGAGCTCGCCGTCCTCGCCGGCTATCCGGGTGCCGCGCGCGCGGCCGGGACCTTCTGCGCACGCTGCGAGCTCTCGCCGTTCATCCCGACGCACCGCGTTGTCGCCTCCGGCGGGATCGGCTCCTACGGCGATCTCGGCGTCGAGTACAAGCGTCGCCTGCTGGAGCTCGAAGGTGTCGCTCTCCGCTGATCTGCGCGCCGAGCTCGCGCAGATCTCGCCGGCCCGCCGCTGCTGCCGGCTCGCCGAGGTCTCCGCCCTCTTCCACGCGTCCGGCGCGTGGCACCTGCGAGGCCGCGGGATCGCCGTGCATCTCGATGTCGCGTCCTCCGCGGCGGCGCGTCGCGCGTTCGCGCTCCTGCGCGACCTGCACGTCAGCTCCGAGATCCGCACCTATCCACGGCGCGCGTTCGATCGCGCCACGCGCTACCAGCTCCACGTCGAGGTCGACGAGCACGCGCTCGAGGTGCTCCGCGAGGCCGGCGTTCTCTCGTCCTCGGGGGCGCCGCTCGAGCAGCCGCCTAAGCGGGTCGTCGGCCGTGCGTGCTGCCGCGGCGCATACATCCGCGGTGCGCTGCTCGGCGCCGGATCGCTCTCGGGCCCTCGCGACCCGCATCTCGAGATTCGCGCAGGCAGCCTCACCGGCGCCCGGTTCATCGTGGAAGTCGCCGCGCGCGAAGGCGCCGCGCTCGCGGTCGCCGAACGGCGTACCCATGCTGTCGCCTACGCGAAGGGACACGAGGCGATCGCCGACGTGCTCGCGCTCGCCGGAGCGGGCGACACGACGCTGCGGCTCGAGGAGCATGCAGTCGTCGCAGCGCTCCGTGCCGACGCGAACCGCCTCGCGAACGCCGACGAGGCAAATCTCGTTCGCTCGACGCGTGCGGCACACGAGCAGCTCGAGGCGATTCGGGCGATCGGCGTCGACCGCCTGCCGCCGCACCTTGCAGAGGTCGCTGAGCTCCGGATGCGCAACCCGTCCGCCTCGCTGCGTGAGCTCGCCGCCAAGGCCCGGCCGCCCATTACGAAGGCCTCCGCGCACCGCCGGCTGCGCGCGATTCAGAGACTCGTTGAAAGCTAGGCAAGCATTGTTTGCAACTCCTCTAGCGAAACAAATGTCCGCATCCCCATACTCACCTGCAGGCGGGTCCGGTTCAGCCGACGGTGGATACAGACCCCGTCCACCGTCAGCGCTCGAGACGGTAAACCGGAGGGAGAGGTCGTCCTCGGAGCTCTCCCTCCGGCCCGCCTGCAGTCCTCTTTCCATATAGGTTTCTCGTTCGTGAGCGAGGCGAAGTTCAAGGAGCTGCGGGGACGGCTGGCCGAGATCGCCGACCTCGGGAAGACCATGTCACTGCTCGGATGGGACCAGCAGGTGATGATGCCGCCCGGCGGCGCCGCGATCCGCGCCGAGCAGCTCGGCACCGTCGGCCGCATCGCGCACGAGAAGTTCATCGATCCCGCCGTCGGCTCGCTGATCGACGACCTGCACGACTGGGCCGAGCAGCATGAGTACGACTCGTTCGAGGCGAGCCTCGTACGGGTCGCGGCGAAGGACTGGGCGAAGGCGAGCAGGGTGCCGGCCGACCTGCGCGCCGAGATGTCTCGTTCGGCGGCGCTCGCCAACCCGGTGTGGGTCGAGGCGAGGAGGACGAACGACTTCAAGAGCTTCCTGCCGGTGCTGCGCACGAACCTCGATCTGCGCAAGCGCTACATCGACTGCTTCGAGGTCGACGACGAGCCGTACGACATCGTCCTCGACGACTACGAGCGCGGCATGAAGACGAAGGAAGTGCGCCGGATCTTTGATTACCTCAAGGAGCATCAGGCGCCACTCGTGAAAGAAGTCGCAGACCGCGGTGAGGCCGAGCCGCGCAGCCACAACTTCGAGCTCGAGCCGCAGAAGGTCTTCGAGCTCGAGGTCCTCCGCGAGTTCGGGTTCGACGACGAGGCGTGGCGCCTCGATCCGACGGTGCATCCGTTCGCGTCGGGAACCGGCGTCACCGACATCCGCATCACGACCCGCTACTTCACCGAGCACCTCGGCGGCCTCTTCGGGACGATGCACGAGTTCGGGCACGGCCTCTACGAACACCAGGTCGATCCGTCACTCGAGCGCACGCCGCTCGCGCGCGGGGTCTCGCTCGGCATGCACGAGTCACAGAGCCGGATGTGGGAGAACCTCGTCGGCCGCTCGCAGCCGTTCTGGCACCGCTTCTTCCCGCGCCTCCAGGAGCTGCAGCCGGACGCGCTCGCCGGCTACGACGTGGAGCGCTGGTATCGCGAGGTGAACACGGCCGAGCCGTCGCTCATCCGCGTCGAGGCCGACGAGGCGACCTACAACCTCCACATCATCCTGCGCTTCGAGCTCGAGCAGGCGATGCTGGCCGATGCGTTCCCGCTCGAGCAGTTGCCGGACGAATGGAATCGGCGGATCTGGGACTACCTCGGCATCGAGGTTCCGAACGACGCCGAAGGCGTGCTGCAGGACGTGCACTGGTCGGGCGGCTCGATCGGCTATTTCCCGACCTATGCGCTCGGGAACCTGATCTCCGCGCAGATCTGGGAGAAGATCACGGCAGACGTTCCCGGGCTCGAGGA
>JAICTB010000094.1 GCA_025936595.1 Thermoleophilia bacterium
CGGGGATCGTGAAGTTGAAGTACGGCCCGGCCACGGGGTTCGACGAGCCGATCACCTGCGCGAGCTTGTCCGACCAGCCCGCGTACCAGACCCAGCGGTCGATCGCGCGGTGCACCTCGTCCTGCCCCGAGCAGAGCTCTGCGAACTCGGGGACGCGCGCCTCCATCATCTCGGCGATCCGGTAGAGCACCTGCCCGCGGTTGTACGCCGTCGCCGACGCCCATTTCGGCTGCGCACCGCGCGCGGCCTGCACCGCGTCGCGCACGTCCTTCCGCGACGCGCGCGCGACGTTCTGCTCCTGCGCCTCGTACGTGCGCCCCGACTCGCTGCGCGGAAACGCGCCGCCGATGAAGAGCTTGTACGTCTTCTTGACGGGCACCCGCGTCATGCCGTGAGCTCCAGGTACGGCTCCATGCCGTGCAGGCCACCTTCGCGGCCGAAGCCCGATTCCTTGTAGCCGCCGAACGGGCTCGCCGGGTCGAAGCGGTTAAACGTGTTCGCCCACACGACGCCTGCCCGTAGGCGCTCCGCCATCCAGAGGATGCGCGATCCCTTCTCCGTCCACACCCCGGCGCTGAGGCCGTAGGGCGTGTTGTTCGCCTTCTCGATCGCCTCGTCCGGCGTGCGGAACGTGAGCACGCTGAGCACCGGCCCGAAGATCTCCTCCTGCGCGATGCGGTAGCTCTGGGCGACGTTCGTGAAGATGGTCGGCGCGAACCAGTAACCGCGCTCCGGCAGCCGGCACGGCGCCTGATACATCTCGGCGCCCTCGTCCTTGCCTGCGGCGACGAGCTCCTCGATGCGGTCGAGCTGCTCGCGCGAGTTGATCGCACCGACGTCCGTGTTCTTGTCGAGCGGGTCGCCGACGCGCAGGGTCGCCATGCGCTTCTTCAACTTCTCGACGAGCGGCTCGTAGATCGACTCCTGCACGAAGAGCCGCGAGCCGGCGCAGCAGACGTGGCCCTGGTTGAAGTAGATGCCGTTGATGATCCCCTCGACCGCCTGGTCGAGCGCGCAGTCGTCGAAGACGATGTTCGCCGCCTTGCCGCCGAGCTCGAGCGTCAGGCGCTTGTCTGTGCCCGCGAGTCGCCGCTGGATCGCCTTGCCGACCTCGGTCGACCCTGTGAAGGCGATCTTGTCGACCTCCGAGTCGACGAGCGCGGCGCCGGTCGATCCGTCACCGGTGATGATGTTCACGACGCCGGCGGGAAGCTCCGCCTGCCGCAGCACATCGCAGAAGAGGAGCGCCGTCAGCGGGGTCGTCTCCGCGGGCTTCAGCACGACCGTGTTCCCTGCGGCGAGCGCGGGCGCGATCTTCCACGCCAGCATCAGGAGCGGAAAGTTCCACGGGATGATCTGTCCGGCGACGCCGAGTGCCTTCGGCGTGCGGTTCGGGAACGCGTACTCGAGCTTGTCGGCCCAGCCGGCGTAGTAGAAGAAATGCGCGGCAGCGAGCGGCACGTCCACGTCGCGCGATTCCTTGATCGGCTTGCCGCCGTTCAGCGACTCGAGCACGGCGAACTCGCGTGCGCGCTCGGCGAGGATTCGCGCGATCCGGAAGAGGTATTTCGAACGCTCGGAGCCCGCAATCGTCGACCAGGTTCCGAACGCGTCGTGCGCGGCGGCAACCGCATTCCGTACGTCCGCCTCGCTCGCCTGCGCGACCTCGGCGAGCGGCGACTCGTCGCGCGGCGACAGCGTCGTGTAGCGCTCCTTCGCATCGAGCCACTCGCCCCCGACGTAGAGCCCGTAGCGCTCGCGCAACTCGACGATCTCGGTGCTCTCGGGTGCGGGTGCGTACGTCCAGTCCTGCGGGACCGGCGAGCGGTCGCTGCGCTTCTCGACGTCAGTCATTCGTGAAGTAGTCCTTCGACTGGTAGGCGCCCGTGCGCTCCTTGCGGAGCTGCATCAGGATGTCGTTGACGAGGCTCGACGCGCCGATCCGGTACAGGTCGGGCGTCAGCCAGTCCGGCCCCAGCGTCTCGTGCACCTGCACGAGGTACTGGATCGCGTTCTTCGACGTGCGGATGCCGCCGGCCGCCTTCATGCCGACCCTGCGGCCGGTCTCGTCGTACACGTCGCGGATCGCCTCCAGCATCACGAGCTGAACCGGCAGCGTCGCCGCGCCGGGGAGCTTGCCGGTCGAGGTCTTGATGAAGTCGGCGCCGGCGGCCATCGCGAGCAGCGACGCGCGGCGCACGTTGTCGTACGTGCCGAGCTCGCTCACCTCAAGGATCACCTTCAGGTGCGCGCCGCCGCACGCCTCCTTGACCTTGACGATCTCGTCGAACACCTTTGCGTACCGCCCCGAGAGAAATGCGCCGCGGTCGATCACCATGTCGATCTCGTCGGCGCCGAGCGCAAGCGCGTCCTCGACGTCGCGCAGCTTCACGTCGAGCGGGCTCTGGCCCGACGGGAAGGCGGTCGCGACGCTCGCGATCTTCACGCCGCTGCCGGCAAGCCGTTCCTTCGCCGCGGGAATGAGATTCGGATAGACGCAGACAGCCGCGACCGAGGGGATCCGCGGGTCGCCCGGGTCGGGGCGGATCGCCTTCGAGCAGAGCGCGGCAACCTTGCCCGGCGTGTCCTGGCCCTCGAGCGTCGTCAGGTCGCAGCAGCGCAGCGCGAGCTCGAGCGCCCAGACCTTCGCGTCCTTCTTGATCGACCGCTTTGCGAGCTCGCCCGCCCGCGCCTCGACCGCGACCTGGTCGATGGAGCCGATGCGGGGAAGCCGCGGCTCGAGCGGCAATTCGAAGCCGCGGGGAAGTGCGGGTGCCTGCGCCATGTGTGCAGTGTAGATGGGCGGGAATCGTGCCTCAGTGGACGAGATCCGGGCCGAATCCTGGGCGCACCTGCACGAGCTGCTCTTCGCCGACTCCTGGCACGAGGGGCTTGCGCGCCATCGCTCCGACTTCGTCTTCCGGGGCGAGGCCTCACGAGATGCGAAGCTCGTGACGAGCCTGCAGCGCCTGGGCGGCGACGTGCAGGAGGTCGAGCCGCACCTCCTGCGCAACTTTCGCAAGTACGCGCAGCGGACAGACGTGCCCGAGGACTCACTCTGGCACTGGCTCGCGCTCGCGAAGCACCACGGCCTCCCGACGCGGCTACTCGACTGGACGTACTCGCCCTACGTCGCGCTTCACTTCGTGACGGCGCATCCGGCGCGGTTCGAGCTCGACGGCGCGATCTGGATGGTCGACTTCGTCGAGGTCAACAAGGTGCTGCCGAAGCAGCTGCGGCGCGCGCTCGACGACCAGGGCATGAATGCGCTCTCGGCGGAGGTGCTGCGCGAGGAGGCCCCGGCGCTCGCCGACTTCGACCGGCTCGGCGAGGACTTCGTCGTCTTCTTCGAGCCCCCGGCGCTCGACGAGCGGATCGTCAACCAGTACGCGCTCTTCTCGCTGATGCCGTCGCCGCACGCGCGCCTGGACGAGTGGCTCGACCGGCACCCGGCGCTCGCGCGCCGCATCGTGCTGCCGGCGGAGCTGAAGTGGGAGGTGCGCGACAAGCTCGACCAGGCGAACATCACCGAGCGCGTCCTCTTCCCGGGCCTCGACGGCCTCGCGACGTGGCTGAAGCGCTACTTCTCGCCGCGCATTCCCTGAGCGGCGACGCTCAGAGGCCGAGCCGTTCGAGCATGGTCTCGTTGCGCCGCCACTTGGGCGACGCCTTCACCTGCAGCTGCAGGAACACGGGGTGCCCGAGAAGCGCCTCCACGTGCGGCCGCGCGCCGCGGCCGATCTCGCGCACCATCGTGCCGCCCTTGCCGATCAGGATCTGCTTCTGGCTCTCCGTCTCCGTGTAGAGGCGCACATGCACGAGCTTCTCGTCCAGCTCGACCACCTCGGCGGTGATCGCATGCGGCACCTCCTCCTTCGTCAGTCGTAGCGCCTGCTCGCGCACGAGCTCCGCGATCCGCGCCTCGAGCGGCATGTCGGTCTGCATGTCGGCGGGATACAGCGGCGGCCCCTCCGGCAGGAGCGAGATCAGGTCGTCGCGCAGCTCGTCGATCCCGTCGCCCGTCAGCGCGCTCACCGGGTGCAGCGCGTGGAAGTTTCCGAGGCTCGCGGCCTGCTTCATCTGCGATGCGATGTGACCGGCCTTCAGCCGGTCGACCTTGTTGACGACGATCACCACGGGCACGCCGAGCGAGAACACGCGGCGGCCGACGAACCTATCCCCCGCGCCGATCCGGTCGCGTGCGCTGACGACCACCATCACCGCGTCGACGTCGCTCGCCATCGTCTCGTCGACACGCACTTGCATGCGCTCGGTCAGCGTGTCGATCGGCTTCTGCCACCCCGGCAGGTCGACGAGCACGAGCTGCGCGTCGTCGGTCGTGTAAACCCCGCGAATCTGGTGGCGCGTTGTGTGCGGCTTGTCCGAGACGATCGCGATCTTGGCGCCGGCGAGCGCGTTCAGGAGCGTGGACTTGCCGACATTTGGCCGACCTGCGACGGCGACGAAGCCCGACTTCATCCGGGCAGGTTCCAGCTGTCCGGCAGCAGCTCGTCCGGCGACACGGTTGCGATCGAGCCGTCTTCCCGGCGGTAGCTCACCGCCGGCACGCGCCATTCGTACAGCCACTGGCGGCACCCGCCGCACGGCGACGCACTGATCGCCACGGCCGCAAGGTCACCGGGCCGGTAGCCGGCGCTCGCGGCCGCACCGATCGCCGTCTTCTCCGCACACTGGGTGAGCGGGTACGCCGCGTTCTCGACGTTCGCCCCTTCGAACTCGCGGCCGTCGGTTGTGCGGACGACCGCGCCTACCCGGTAGTTCGAGTACGGCGCATATGCGCGCTTCGCCACCTCCTCCGCGCGCTCGACCAGCTCCTTCACGAGAACACCTGGAAGACGACGAGCGCCGCGAGCGCACCGACGAGCGCGCCGTAGGTCACCTCGAGCGTCGAGTGGACGCCGGACTCGACGCGGGTCTGCGCGACGAGGAACGCCATGATCAGCGCGATCGTCGAGACGATGAAGCGCTCGTTCGAGCCGGCGACGTAGGTGACGGCCATCCACCCGGCGAACGCGAGCGCCGCGTGGCCGGACGGCAGCCCGCCGCGCAGGGGCGTCCCGCGGCCGGTGTAGGCCTTCGTCGCGATCACCAGGATCAGCGTGAGCACGAGCGCGACGAGCGTCAGCTCCGCAGGGGCCTCGCGCAGGCGCTCGAGCAGATGGGAGGAGCGGTTCGCGACCTTGCCCGCGAAGACGAGGTAGCCGACGATGACGGCGTTGGCCGTCGCGATGAGAACGGCGCCCGCGGCGATGTCCTTCGCGAGCTTCGCCATCGGGTCGAACGACGTGGTTGCGATGTCGATCGCCGCCTCGAGCCCGGTGTTCAGCATCTCCGCGATCAGCACGAACGTGATCGAGATGAGGAGCGCGATCAGCTCGAGCTTCGTGACGTTGACGACGAGCGCTGCAACGAGCACCACAAACGCCACGGCGAAATGGATCCGCATGTTCCGCTGTGTGCGCAGCACGTGGATGATCCCCTCGAACGCGAAGTTGAACGAGTCGAAGATGCCGGGAGCACGCCGCGGGTTCACTGCGAGAACTCGCGCTCGCGGTCAGCCATCGCCTGGCCGTGGTCGTAGCCGAGCAGGTGCAGCAATCCGTGCGCGAGCGGCCACCGCCAATCCGCGCCGACCACCTGCGGACAGAGCACGACGTCGCCGAGCGCGCGCGGCACGCCTTCGAGCACGTCGTCGCGACCGTCGATCGGGAAGGACAGGACGTCTGTCGCCTCGTCGATCCCGAGGTGGTCGCGTTTCAGCACGCGCATCTCGTCCTCTGCGACGAAGGCGATCCCGAGCTCGCCCTCGTCGATCCCCTCCGCGCGCAGCAGCCTGCCGGCGAGCTCGATTGCCCCCGGCTCGTCCACCTCGACGCCGCTGCGGTTCTCGATCTCCACCGAGATCATCGGTTGCGCTCGTCCGTGTGCTCCTTGTACGCCTCGACGATTCGCTGCACGAGCTTGTGGCGCACGACGTCTTTGTGCCCGAACTCGACGAACTCGATTCCGTCGACGTCGTGCAGTACGTCGCGCACGTGCACGAGGCCCGACCGCGACTCGCGCGGCAGATCAATCTGCGTCACGTCGCCCGTCACCACGACCTTCGAGCCGAAGCCGAGCCGCGTCAGGAACATCTGCATCTGCTCGGGCGAGGTGTTCTGCGCCTCGTCGAGGATGATGAAGCTGTCGTTCAGCGTCCGACCGCGCATGAATGCGAGCGGCGCGACTTCGATCGTCCCATGCTCCATCAGGCTGTTCGCCTTGTCGGGGTCGAGCATGTCGTAGAGCGCGTCGAACAGCGGGCGCAGGTACGGATCGACCTTTGCCATCAGGTCGCCGGGGAGGAACCCGAGGCGCTCGCCCGCCTCGACTGCAGGGCGCGTGAGGATGATGCGGGCAACCTCCCGCTCGTGCAGCGCGGCGACCGCGAGCGCCATCGCGAGATACGTCTTGCCGGTGCCGGCGGGGCCGATCCCGAAGGTGACGGTCGCGCGCCGGATCGCGTCGACGTACGCCTTCTGCGTCACGGTCTTCGGCGCGATCTTCTTGCCGCGGTGGCGCCAGACGACCGCGTCGAAGACCTCGCGCACGTCGTGTCCGGCCTCGAGCGTCCCGAGCACCGCGTCGACCGTGTGGCCGCCGATCTGATGGCCTCCCTCGACGAGCTCGACGAGCTCGTCGATCACGGCCCGGGCGCCGCTGACGTCGCGCTCGTCGCCCTCGAGGGTCAGCTGGTTCCCGCGCAGGCGCACGGTGCACTGGAGCCGCTCGCGCAGCGCGTCGAGCACGCCGTCGGAGATCCCGGCCAGCTCGGCCGCGACCTCGTTCGAGACTTCCAGCGTCTCCTGCACGACCCCCAGTGTAGGTTGCCCGGATGGCGCGCAAGTGGTGGACGATGGTCGCGGTCTGCATCGCGACGTTCATGCTCCTGCTCGACATCACGATCGTCAACGTCGCCCTGCCGGCGATCGAGCGGGCTCTCGGGGCGTCGTTCTCCGACTTGCAGTGGGTCGTCGACGCCTACGCCCTAACCCTGGCAACCTGCGTGCTCACGGCGGGCTCGCTCGCGGATCTTTTCGGCCGCAAGAAGGTCTTCGTGACGGGCATCGTCCTGTTCACGATCGCGTCGGCCGCGTGTGGCCTTGCGAACGACTCGCTGTTCCTGATCATCGCGCGAGGCGTGCAGGGCCTCGGAGGCGCGATCATGTTCGCAACGGCGCTCGCGCTCCTCTCGCAGGAGTTCCACGGGAAGGAGCGCGGCACGGCGTTCGGGATCTGGGGCGCGACGATCGGCGCGGCGGTGGCGATCGGGCCGCTCGCGGGCGGAGTGCTCACCTCGTGGCTCTCGTGGCGGTGGATCTTCCTCGTCAACATCCCGATCGGCGTCGTCGCCGTGAGCCTGTCGCTGAAGCAGCTCCGCGAGTCGAGCGACCCGGAGCACAGCGAGCTCGACCCGACGGGGCTCGTGACGCTGACCGGCGGCCTCTTCTGCCTGATCCTCGCGCTGATCGAGGGCAACACGCACGGCTGGGCGAGCGGGTTGATCCTAGGCCTCTTCGCCGCCGCCGCGGTGCTGCTGACGCTGTTCGTCGTCTCGCAGGCGCTCGAGTCGACGACGATGGTCGACCTGTCGCTCTTCCGGCGGCCGGCGTTCGTCGGCGCGCAGGTAACGGCGTTCGCGATCTCGGGCTCGATGTTCGCGATGTTTCTCTACCTGACGCTCTATCTCCAGAACATCCTCGGTCTCTCGCCGCTCCAGACGGGTCTGCGCTTCCTGCCGATCAGCGTCGTCTCCTTCTTCGCCGCCCCGATCGCGGGGCGGCTGATCGCGCACGTGCCGATCCGGGTGCTGCTCGGAAGTGGGCTCGCTCTCAACGCGCTCGCGATGTGGCTGATGAGCCGCGTGACGCCGAGCTCGCACTGGACCGTGCTGCTGCCGGGCTTCGTGATCGGCGGCGTCGGGATCGGGCTCGTCAACGCGCCGCTCGCCACGACGGCGATCTCGACGGTGCGCCAGGAGCGGGCCGGGATGGCCTCCGGGATCAACAACACGTTCCGGCAGATCGGGATCGCGACCGGCATCGCGGCGCTCGGCGCGATCTTCGCGGCGAAGGTCGACCCGCGCGCCTTC
>JAICTB010000087.1 GCA_025936595.1 Thermoleophilia bacterium
GACGCACACGGCGCGCGACGCCGCCGAGGCGATCGGATGCGACATCGCGCAGATCGTCAAGTCGCTCGTGCTCGTCTGCGACGGCGCGTTCGTGATGGGGCTCGTCCCGGGTGACCGCCGCGCCGACGAGAAGGTGATCGGCGCGACAGTGGGCGCGAGGCTCGTGCGGATGGCGCGACCGGACGAGGTGCTGCACGCGACCGGCTTCGAGCCCGGCGCCGTCGCGCCGTTCCCGCACCGGGCCGTCACGCAAACCCTCATGGACTCGTCGTTCTTCGGCTTCCAGGAGGTATGGATCGGTGCCGGCACCGCGTCTCACATGGCGGCGCTCGCGCCTGCGGAGTTGCTCCGCCTGGCGCAGGCGCGCACGGCCGACCTCTCCTCCCACGGGTAGAATTGCAGCGACCCCGGGGCCGGCCAAAGGAGCGCACGGTGCAGGAGACCGAGAAGATCTGGATGAACGGCGGCCTCATCGACTGGGCGGACGCGAAGGTCCATGTCGGTGTACACGGCTTGCACTACGGCTCCGGTGTCTTCGAGGGCATCCGCTGCTACGACACGCCGAAGGGACCAGCCGTCTTCCGCCTGGACGAGCATCTGCAGCGCCTGCACAACTCGGCGAAGCTGCTCTACATGGAGATCCCGTTCTCCGTCGAGGACCTGAAGGCGGCGTGCAACGAGGTGATCGGCGCGAACGGACTGCCCGAGTGCTACCTGCGACCGATCGCGTTCTACGGCTACGGGGAGCTCGGCGTCGCCGCGCGCGGCAATCCGGTCGAGACCGTGATCATGAGCTGGCCGTGGGCGCCGTACCTCGGCGAGGAGGGCTTGAAGCAGGGGATCCGCGCGAAGATCTCGTCGTGGCAGCGCGTCTCGCCGAACGTCGTCCCGCACGTGTCGAAGGCGACGGGCGTGTACCTCAACTCGATGCTCGCGGTCACCGAGGCGAACAACGCGGGCTACGACGAGGCGATTCTCCTCACGCCCGAGGGAACGGTCGCGGACGGCTCCGGCGAGAACATCTTCGTCGTGCGCGACGGAGTGATCTACACGCCCGATCTCGCGACCGGGATCCTGCCGGGGATCACGCGTGACACGGTGAGACAGATCGCGCAGGATCTCGGCTACACCGTCGTCGAGAAGGCGCTCATTCGCTCCGACCTCTATCTCGCGGACGAGGTGTTCATGTGCGGCACGGCCGCCGAGGTGACGCCGCTGCGCTCAGTCGACGACCACGAGATCGGCGTCGGCGAGGTGACGCTCGCGATCCAGCAGGCCTACCTCGACACTGTCCGCGGCAAGAGCGAGCGGTGGGCACAGTGGCGCGACCCGGTCCCGCAGCTCGCGCGACATTGAGCATCGCGACGCGCATCAACCTCAGCGCTCCGTGGATCGACGAGCGCGACGAGGAGCTCGTGCTGGAGGTGCTGCGTTCGGGCTGGCTCTCGCTCGGACCCACCGGACCGCGTTTCGAGGCGCTGCTCGCGGATGCGATCGGCGTGCCGCACTGCGCGGCCGTCTCGTCCGGCACGGCGGGCCTGCATCTCTGCATGCGGCTCGCGGGTGTAGAGCCGGGCGACGAGGTGATCACGTCGCCCTACTCGTTCGTCGCGTCGGCGAACTGCGCGATCTACGAGGGCGCGACGCCGGTGTTCGCCGACATCGACCCGCACACGTACAACATCGACCCGGCGGCGGTCGAGGCGGCGATCACGCCGAAGACGAAGGCGCTCGTCGCAGTCGACATCTTCGGGTACCCGGCCGAGTACGACGCGCTGATCCCGCTGTGCGAGAAGCACGGCATCGCGCTGATCGAGGACGCATGCGAGGCGCTCGGTGCGACGTACAAGGGTCGCCGGCTCGGCTCGCACGGCCATCCGGCGGCGTGGGCGTTCTATCCCAACAAGCAGATGACGACGGGTGAGGGCGGCGCGGTCACCACGGGAAATGCGGAGCAGCACGAACTGCTCGTCTCGCTGCGCAACCAGGGCCGCCTCGAGACGTCGAGCTGGCTGCAGCACGGGCGCCTCGGCTACAACTACCGCCTCGACGACGTGTCAGCTGCGCTCGGGATCGGGCAGCTGGAGAAGCTCGACCGGATTCTGGAGGCGCGCAGCGAAGTGGCGAGCCGCTACGGCGAGCTGCTCCGCGACGTCGACGTGGAGACGCCGCTCGCCGACGACCCGGATCACACCCGCTCGTGGTTCGTGTACGTCGTGAAGCTCCCGTCCGCCGTCGACCGCAACGAGGTGATGGCGCGGCTCGACCGGGAGGGGATCGCAACAGCGCCGTACCTGCCGTCGATCCACCTGCAGTCGTACATGCGCGAGCGCTACGGCTTCTCGGAGGGGATGCTGCCGGTGAGCGAGGACTGCAGCGCCCGGACGATGGCGCTGCCGTTCCACGCGCGGCTCGAGCGCTCCGACCAGGAGCGCGTCGCAGACGCCCTGCGCACCGCGCTCGCCTGACGCAACCGCGTGGCGCAGCGGCCCTTGGGGCCACGTCCCGAAACGGCACCACCGGGGTCAGACCCCGGTGGTGGCGGCTCCACGAAAAACTGTCGCAGAAGTGTGACGAATGATTCGAATTTCGCGCTGAGCAGCGAAAACCGGGGTCAGACCCCGTCATGTTCGAAACGGACATGGCTCGTTGGGACGCTGAGCACCCGCCGTCGCCGCTCGTAAGCTCGCTCGCGGATGAGCATCGACCCCCTTCACACCGGCGAGGAGAAGAGCGTCTTCGCGCGTCTGCGCGTCGACACGCGCCCGCTGCGCCACCGCGACTTTCGCAACCTCTGGATCGGTCAGGCGATCTCGACGCTCGGCGGCTCGATCGGCACCGTCGCCGTCCCGTACCAGGTCTACACGCTCACCGGATCGACCGCCCTGGTCGGCCTGCTCGGCCTCGCCTCGCTCGTCCCGCTCCTCGTCGTGCCGCTGATCGGGGGCGCCATCGCGGACGCGCACGACCGGCGCGCGGTGCTCCTGCGGACGGAGACCGGGATGGCGCTCGTCACGGCTCTGTTCCTCGTGAACGCGCTCCTCCCGCACCCACAGGTGTGGGCGCTCTTCGTGCTGCAGGCCGTCGCGGTCGCGATCTTCAGCCTCGGCCGCCCGGCGATGAGCTCGCTCGCCCCGCGCCTCGTCCCCGACGAGGAGATCGCAGCTGCGGCAGCGCTCGACTCCGTCTACAGCTCGCTCGGCGCCGTCGCGGGTCCCGCAGTGGGCGGCGTCCTGATCGCGTTCGCCGGCGTGCCATGGACGTACGGGATCGACACGGTCACCTATGCCGCGTCGCTGGTCGCCCTCGCGGCGCTGCCGAAGCTGCCTCCGCTCGGCGAGGTCGACCGCCCGAGCATGCGCTCGATCGTCGACGGCTTTCGGTTCCTGAAAGGCCGCCACGTCCTGATCGGCATCTTCCTCGTCGACTCGAACGCGATGGTGTTCGGCATGCCGAGCGCGCTTTTCCCGGCGATCGCGCTCCACCGGCTCGGCGGCGACGCTGCGACGGTCGGGTATCTGTACGCCGCGCCGTACGCGGGCGCGCTCGCGGGATCGCTGGTCTCCGGCTGGACGTCGCACGCGCGCAGGCAGGGACTCGCCGTCACGATCTGTGCATGCGCGTGGGGAGCGGCGATCGCCGGCTTCGGGCTGATGACGAGCCTCTGGCCCGCGCTCGTCCTGCTGGCTGTCGCGGGCGGCGCGGACTTCTTCAGCGCCGTCCTCCGCAGCACGATCCTCTTGCGCACGACGCCCGATCGCCTGCGCGGCCGGCTGCAGGGAATCGAGTTCATGCAGGTCGCGAGCGCGCCGAGCCTCGGCGACCTCGAGGCGGGCGTGCTGGCGTCGCTGACGTCGCTGCGCTTCTCCGTCGTCTCTGGCGGGATACTCTGCATCGCCGGCTGTGCCGTCACCGCGCTCACACTGCCGGGCTTCCTGTACTACGACGCCCATCGTGAACTTCAGACGTAGCGTCCACGAGGTTGCTCCCGAGTTGATCGGCGCCGAGCTCTACGTCGACGGTGTCGGGGGGACGATCGTGGAAGTCGAGGCGTACGACCACGAGGACCCGGCCGCGCACGGCTTCGGGAACCGACGGACCGCACGTAACGCCTCGATGTTCCTGCCCGGCGGCCACGTCTACGTCTACCGCTCCTACGGCATCCACTGGTGCCTCAACCTCGTGTGCGGCGAGGAGGAGGCGAGCGCCGTGCTCGTGCGCGCGCTCGAGCCGCTCGCGGGCCTCGACGAGATGCGGTTGCGCCGCGGCGTCGAGGATCCCCGGCTTCTGTGCTCGGGGCCCGGTCGCCTCTGCCAGGCGCTCGCGATCACCCGCGCGCACGACGGGCTGCCGCTCGACGCGCCGCCGTTCGAGCTGCGCGCGTCGCGGGCTCCTGTAGACGTCGTGACGGGTACGCGAATCGGGATCACGAAGGCCGCCGAGCGCCCCTGGCGCTACGGCCTCGGCGGCTCACGGTTTCTCAGCCGGCCGTTCCGCGCTTCAGCGTGAGCACGAGCTGGAGCCCCGGTGCCGACGCTGTGTGCGGCGGGCGCGACTGGGCGACGACGCGACCTTGCGGATCGCCGTCGACCTTCACCTTCAGGTGGAGGCGCGCCAGCTTCCGCCGCGCTCCGGCGAGGCGCAGGCCGAGCACGCGCGGGATCGCACCGTGCAGCGACTTCGGCAGGATCAGCGTGATCGTGTCGTAGGCGGAGGCGGTGCCCTTGCGCGGGAACTGGCCGACGACGTAGCCGAGGCGGTCGCCAGTCTTCGCCGGCTTGTAGACGACCGCCGGCGTCAGCGGCTGGCCGTGGAGGCGCGCCTTCGCGGAGGTCAGCGAGCGGCCGACCACGTCCGGGATCTCGACCTCGTTCGGCTTGCACGTCGCGACACGTGACGGTCCGGTGCCGCCGTAGAACGCGAGCTGGTAGGAGTTCTTGCAGACGCCGTCGTCACGCTCGAGCGCGCCGCCGCGGTTCACGACGGTGACGGGGGCCGCGTAGAGCGGCGGCGGCGCGTCGAAGTTCTCGGGCGGGAGCTTCAGCTGATCGAGTGCCTTCGTCATGAACGCCTTCCAGATCAGCGCCGGGAACGTGCCGCCCGCAACCGGATGCCCGTGGAACTCGGTCGTCATGGGGATGAGCTTGTCCGGATAGCCGACCCAGACCGCTGCGACGAGCTGCGGCGTGTAGCCCACGAACCAGGCATCGCCGTAGTTCTCGGTCGTCCCCGTCTTGCCGGCGACCTCGCGACCGGGGATCGCGGCCGCGGTGCCGGTGCCGCCCTGGACGACGCCCTGCAGAAGCGCGTTGATCACTGCCGCCCGGTCGGAGGAGAGCACCTGCTTCTCGACCGCGCGGTTGTCCTGCACGCACCGGCCCTTCGTGTCGGTCAGGCAGTCGACGACGCGCGGCTGGTCGCCGAAGATCGAGCCGTCGATCCGTTTCCCGCCGTCGGCGAACGAGCCGTAGGCGCGCGCCATCTCGAGCGGGGTGGCCGGCTCGGCGCCGAGCCCGATCGCGAAGTAGCCCTGGAGCGGTGTCGTGATCCCGAGATCGTGCGCCGTGTTCTTCACGTTGCGCGGCCCGACGAGCGCCGTCAGCTGCGAGAAGACGGAGTTGTCGGAGACTGCGATCGCCTTACCGAGATCGATCGGGCCGAGCGCCTCGCCCTCGTAGTTGTTCACCTGCCAGAGGCGGCCGTCGGCGTTGATCGTCACCTGCTTCGACGACGTGAGGATGCTCGACGGGGAGATGTTCTCCTTGAGCGCTGTCGCGAGCACGAACGGCTTGAACGCCGAGCCCGGCTGCCGCTCGCCCTGTGTCGCCAGGTTGAACTGGCTCTTGTGGTAGTTCTCGCCGCCGACCATGGCGAGCACACCGCCGGTGCGAACGTCGATCGCGACGAGCGCCGCCGTCGGGCCCGAGTCCGTCGGCAGCACCGACTTGATCGCGTCGCGAGCGGTCTGCTGCAGGCGCGTGTCGAGCGTCGTCTTCACCCGCAGCCCACCGCCGAACGCCTTGCTCGGCCCGTAGTGCTTGACGAGCTGATCCTTCACGTAGTTCGCGAAGTACGGCGCAGCGACTCCCTGTGTCGACGGGAGCGTCACCTTCGTCGGGTCCGGCATCGGGTAGACGAGCGAGTTCACGAACTGGCTCTGCGTCAGATAGCCCTGCGCGTAGAGCTGGCGCAGCACGAGGTTTCGCCGCGACCGCGCCGCTTTCGGGTGGGCGACCGGGTCCCACAGGCTCGGGTCCTCCGGGATCCCGGCCAGGAGCGCCGCCTCCGCGGGCTTCATCACCCTGGCGCTGTGGTGGAAGTAGATGCGGCTCGCCTGCTCGACGCCGTAGGCGCCGTTCCCGAAGTAGACCGTGTTCAGGTAGGCGGTCAGGATCCGGTCTTTCTTCCAGCGCTGCTCGAGCTGCCAGGCGAGCGCCGCCTCGATCAGCTTGCGGCCGACTGTCTTCTGGCTCGTCAGGTACGCCGTCTTCACGAACTGCTGCGTGATCGTCGAGCCGCCCTGCACCGTGCCCCGGTTGGAGACGTCGGCCCAGAGCGCGCGCGCCATGCCGCGGATGTCGACGCCGCGATGCTCGTAGAACCGCTTGTCCTCGACCGCGACGATCGAATGCTTCAGCCAGGGCGAGATCGCGGCCGACGGGACGACGATTCGCGCCTGCGCGCCCCGCAGGATCGCGAGGACGCTCGTGCCGTTCGACGCGTAGACGTACGTGTTCGCCTGCGTCTGCTGCTTCGATGGATCGAGCTGCGGGATCTTCGCGGCGACCGCGGTCAGAAGACCGAAGGTGAACGACGCCGAGCCCAGCAGCCCGAGAACGGCAAGAAGGGCGAGGAGTCTGAGCTTGCGGATCCGCCGGCCCCTCGGCCGACGCGTATTTCTCCGAAGGAGCGCCAGGACCGGGGTAGTCTAGCCCGCTATGGCTCTCTCCGACCTCACGCGGAACGCCGTGGATGTTCTGCCGGCGGGAGGCCTCGAGAAGAAGCTCGCACTCGGACGGCCGCTGCGGGTGAAGCTCGGCATCGACGTCACCTCGCCGGACATCCACATCGGCCGCGCGATTCCGCTCCAGCGCATGCGGGCGTTCCAGGACGAGGGACATACCGGCGTCCTGATCGTCGGCGACTACACGACCCGGATCGGCGACCCCTCGGGCCGTTCCGCCGAGCGTCCGATCTTGAGCGACGAGGAGATCGACCGGAGCGCGAAGACCTACCTCGACCAGGCGATGGTGATTCTCGATCCGGAACGGACAGAGGTGCGGTACAACGGCGAGTGGCTCGCGAAACTGAGCTACGCCGACGTCGTGCGGCTCGCGCGCACGATCACCGTTGCGCGGATCCTCGAGCGGGACGACTTCTCGAACCGGATGAAAGCCCAGGAGCCGATCTCGATCTCGGAGCTCCTCTACCCCCTGATGCAGGCCTACGACTCGGTGGCGATCGAGGCCGACGTCGAGCTCGGCGGGACGGACCAGCTCTACAACCTGCTTGCGGGGCGCGAGGTCATGCCGCACTACGGTCTCGACCCGCAGGTGGTCCTCACGACGCCACTACTCGTCGCGTGGGACGGAGCCAAGATGAGCTCGTCCGTGGGGAACAACATCCCGCTCGTCGCTCCGCCCGAGGAGATGTTCGGCCGCACGATGCGGATCTCCGACGACCAGCTCGAGGAGTGGTACCGGCTGGTCGCGGAGCGTCCCGTGCCGGACGGCGACCCACTCGAGGCGAAGCTCGAGCTTGCGCGCTTCATCGTCGCCAGGTCGCACGGCGAGAAGGCCGCCCAGGCCGGTGAGGAGCACTTCACGCGGGTCGTCCGGCGGGGCGAGGCGCCGGCGGAGGTGCCCGAGATCCCGCTTCCCGACGGGGATCCGGTGCATCTGCCCGCGCTGATCGCCGACCAGCTCGGCGTGGGCTCGACGTCCGAGGCGCGGCGCCTGATCCAGCAGGGGGCGGTCAAGGTGAACGGCGAGCCGGCGCCAGGGCTCGATGTGGCGCGCGAGGCGCTCGCAGGGGCGCTCCTGCAGGTCGGCAAGCGCCGCTTCGCGCGGTTGACAGCCTAGGTCCCGTCGCTATACTTCCCAGGCCGTCCGAGCGGGCGGCGTATCGAAGTCCCCTGTAACTCGACCATAGGAGCCTCCCAGGCCCGATTCGTATCCGATACGATTCGTTTCTACGGAGGCCTCTGGCGCGAGTCGGAGGCTTTTTTACGCCGTCGGTCAGATGCGGCACCGGTCTTTGAAAACTCAACAGCGAACGTTCTTCGATGTCGAGAACCTCGACCTCGGACAGGCTTCGGCCTGCTCGGGCGAGAGGGTCTTAACCTCGTCGCCTCGCAAGAGGTGGCCTTTGAGCAGAAGAAAGACGCTCGAAGTGAAAGGTCTGCCGGTTCGCCGGCAACAAAACCTTCACGGAGAGTTTGATCCTGGCTCAGGACGAACGCTGGCGGCGCGCTTAACACATGCAAGTCGAGCGAGAACCAGGCCTTCGGGCCTGGGGAAAGCGGCGAACGGGTGAGTAACACGTGGGTAACCCACCCTTGGTACC
>JAICTB010000222.1 GCA_025936595.1 Thermoleophilia bacterium
ACCGGCTCGAGCTCGAAGAGAAGCTGTCCGTACTCCACCGGCTCGGCGTTCCCCGGGTGGATCTTCCGCACGACGGCCTCGATCTCCGCCTTGACCTCGTTCATCAGCTTCATCGCCTCGAGGATGCAGAGCGTCTGCCCGGGCGCGACCGCGTCTCCCTCCTCGACGAACGCGGCAGAGCCGGGCGCGGGCGCGCGGTAGAAGGTGCCGACCATCGGGCTCTCGACGCGCACGAACGCGTCGTCGCGCGGCACTGCGGGCGCAGGCTCCCTCTCGCCCGCGGGCGCGGCGACGGGCGGTGCTGCCGCTGCAGGCGGCCCGTCGGCGGTGCGGCGAACGCTCACGCGCATGCCTTCTTCCTCGATGGTGATCTCGCCGACGCCCGTCTCCTGCACGATGCGCACGACCTCGCGGATCCGTTCGGCCCGCATCTGGTCGACACCGCGCGCGCCGAGCGATTCGTCGCCGCCCGAGCGCTCGCGAATCGAGCGCAGGAGCGGCTCCGCCTCCTCGCCGAAGAGGGCGAGCAGGAGCAGCTCCTCCTCGCTCGACGCGAGACCCTTCGCGTCCTCGCGGAGCTCGTCGAGGTCGACAGGCGCCTCGTCGGCCGCGCCGTCCGAGAACAGCTCGACCGCGCGGCGGAGCGCCGCGTCCACGGGCGCCGGCGTCCGGCCGAATCGCCCCTGTACGAGGTCGCGCAGCTCGTCGACCATCGTCGAGTAGCGATTTCCCGAGAGCACGTTCAGGAGCGCCTGCGAGGCGACGATCTGCCCGATCGGCGCCGCAAGCGGCGGCGAGCCGACCTCGTCGCGCACCTTCGCGACCTCGTCGAGCACCTCGTCGAGCCGGTCGGCGGCGCCCTGCGCACGCAGCTGATGGTCGAGCGCGCCGACGAGGCCGACCGGAAGCTTCTGCTGCGCGGCGCGGACGGCGATCCGTGGCGCGACCGGCGACACCGGCTCGTCGCCGATGTGCTCGTCGACGAGGTCGGCGGCGGCCCAGAGCACGTCCATGTCGACGCCGGTCGAGAGACCGACGCCGGCGAGCGCCTGCGCGGCGGCTTCCGCAGAGACGCGGTGCATCGTCAGCGCGACGGGATACACCGCCGTCGCGATCACGTCGGCGCCCGCGCGCGCGGCCTCGAGCGCAGAGGCGAGCGCGTTCCCGCCCGCGCCCTGGGCGTACAGGCCGACCGGCAGGCCGGAGACGTCGCGCAGCTCGGCGACGAGCTCACTGGCCCGATGCGGCTGGAGCAGCGCCGCGGGGTCGTTCAGGAGCAGGCGCGCCGCGCCGAGCTCGGGAAGACGCCTGGCCGCGTCGACGAGCGCCTCGTGCCGGCCGCTCCCGTAGAGGAGCCCCGCCTCGAACTCCGCCCCTGAGTTGACGATCGCCTCGCCCGCCTCGCGGAGGTTGTCGACGTCGTTGAGCGGGTCGTGCAGCCGGAAGACGTCGATGCCGCTCTGGGCCGCGCTCGCCACGAACCGGCGCGCGAAGTCGCTGCCGACCGGCCGGGAGCCGACGAGGAACCGGCCGCGCAGCGCGAGCGCGAGCGGCGTGGAGGTGCGTGCCTTGAGCGCGCGGATGCGCTCCCACGGGCTCTCCACCCCGCGCCGGACGGCGTTGTCGAAGACACCCCCGCCTGAGACCTCCAGGTAGGCGAAGCCGGCTCCGTCGAGGAGCTCCGCGAGCCGCAGCAGATCCGCCGTCGGCATCAACCCGGCGAGCGGCTCCTGACTGAGGACGCGGATCGTCGTATCGACGAGGCGCGGCATAGGTCGGGACACTACCGCGGCGGCGAGCGTTGATCTCGGGCATGCTGAGCCCATGAGAAACGAGCCCGAGCTGGTGCGGTGCGTGGAGTGCCGCCACGAATACGAGCTGCCGCCGCTCGGCGAGGAGATGGGCTGCCCGGAGTGCGGAGGGATCAGCTGGGTCTCGACGCGCATCCCCGACACCGCGGAGCCGGGGTCAGCGCGCTCTACCTCTAGGCGCGCTGGATATAGCGCTTCTCCTTCGGATCGAGCTTGATCCTGTCGCCGACGTTCACGAAGAGCGGCACCTGAATCACGGCGCCGGTCTCGAGTGTCGCGGGCTTCGTGACGTTGGAGACGGTGTCACCCTTCACGCCGGGCTCCGTGTCGGTCACTTCGAGCACGACTGACGCGGGCAGATCGACCCCTGACGGGTTGCCGCCGACGAACATCACCTGCACGGACGACGACGGCTGCATGAACGGCAGCTCCTCCTCGATCAGCGCGTGCGGCAGCGAGAGCTGATCGTAGGTCTGCTCGTCCATGAAGACGACCTCGTCGCCGGAGTCGTAGAGGTACTGCATGTTCTTCTGCTCGGTGCGCACGCGCGGGAACTTCTCGCCGGCGCGGAACGTCTTGTCGACGACGGACCCGGCGGTCAGCGACTTGAGCTTCGTACGCACGAACGCGCCGCCCTTCCCCGGCTTCACGTGCTGGAACTCGACGATCCGCCACGTCTGGCCTTCGAGCTCGATGTGCATCCCGTTGCGGAACTGATTCGTGGTGACGACCTCTGCCATCGGCGCGGGAGGTTAGCGAACCTCGATCAGCTCCTTCGGGAAGCTCGTCAGCACCTGCACGCCGTCGTCGCGGACGACGGCGAGGTCTTCGATCCGTACGCCGCCGACGCCCGAGACGTAGATGCCCGGCTCGATCGTGACGCAGTGGCCGGTCTCGAGCGTGTCCGTCGATTCCGTCGAGAGCCGCGGCGCCTCGTGCACCGCGAGGCCGATGCCGTGTCCGAGGCCGTGACCGAACTCCGCGCCGAAGCCGGCATCCGTGATCGGCTCGCGCGCAAGCGCGTCCGCCTCGACCCCGGTCATGCCCGCCTTGATGCCGGCGACCGCGCGCAGCTGCGCCTCGAGGCAGATGTCGTAGATCCGGCGCAGGCGATCCGGCAGCCCGCCGGTCGAGAACGTGCGGGTGCAGTCGCTGCAGTAGCCGTCAACGCGCACGCCCCAGTCGATCGTCACGAGCGTGCCGCGCCCGACGATCTGATCGGTGGGATCGGCGTGCGGCAACGCCCCGTTCGCGCCCGAAGCGACAACCGATTCGAACGCCAATCCGTCGGCGCCGTGTGCGTGTAGCAGCTCGCGCAGGCGCCACGCGATCTCGCGCTCGCTGCGGCCGACCCACGTCTCCGCGGTCAGCGCCTCGAGCCCGCGGTCGGCGATCGAGGCGGCGCGCTGGAGCTTCGCGACCTCCTCCTCGTCCTTGACCGCTCTCACGTCGTCGACGAGACCGTGCGTCGCGACGAGCTTGGCGCCGCCGCCGTTCAGGCGTTCCCACTCCAGGTACGGCAGGACGTCCGCCTCGAACTGCACGCGCCCCTTCAGCTTCGAGCCGATCTCTGCCATCATCGCCCGCTTCGTGATCTGCGCCTCGACGCCGGGAACGGCACGCGCGGACTCGGCGTAGCGAAAGTCGGTGTAGAGCGTCGCGCCGCCGCCGTTCGGCTGCACGAGGAGCGCCGCGTTCGAGCTCTCGAAGCCGGTCAGGTAGAAGACGTTCGTCAGGTTCGTGACGAGCAGCGGCGCCTCGAGCCGCTCGCTCAGCGCTTCCAGCCGTGTCATGCGCTCTCCTTCCCAGCGAGGAACTCGAGCGCCTCGCGATAGCCGTCGGGGCCCTTCCCGGTAACGCGGAGCGCCGCCAGGTCGGCGACAACGCTGTGCCGCCTCCATTCCTCGCGGTGCTCGATGTCCGACAGATGCACCTCGACGAACGGCACCGTCAGCAGCTCGAGCGCGTCGCGGATCGCATAGCTGTAGTGGCTCCACGCGCCGGGGTTCACGACCAGGCCGTCGACGTTGTCGTAGGCGTCGTGGATCCAGTCGATGTACTCGCCCTCGCTGTTCGACTGCCGGCAGCGTGCGCTCAGGTCGAGATCGTGCGCCCAGCCGTAGATGCGGCTCTCGAGCTCGTTCAGGCTCAGGCCGCCGTAGATCGACGGGTCGCGCCGCGAGAGCGTGTCGAGGTTCGGGCCGTTCAGGAC
>JAICTB010000182.1 GCA_025936595.1 Thermoleophilia bacterium
CGACGGGATCGAGAACTGCGGCGCAGGCCCCGCATTCGGCCCGACGGCGAAGGTGAACGCGCCGCGCACGGGGTGGCCGTCGACGGAGATCGCACGCCAATAGACGAGGTACCAGCCCTCGGGCGCCGACTTCAGCGGCACGAGCAGCGTGTCGGGATCCGCCGGGGAGCGCCGGGGAGGGCCGGCCGTCTTCTGCCGTCCCGCGACGTCCGTGACGGAGACGATCGCGAAGCGCGGCTCGACCGGCTCGCTGTAGGTGAGCTCGAGCTGCTTGGGCGGAACGTTGACCGTGCCGCTCGCCTCGGGCACCGTGCGCAGGAGCGCCGCGTGCGCGAATGCCGCCGCGGGCAGCGCAAGCGACGCCGCGGCCGCGAGCGTGAGGACAAGTGAGCGCCCGCGGCGACTCACGCCAGTGCGCGCCTCCCGCCGGCGACGAGCGCGATGCCGCCGAGGATGATTCCGACTGCTCCCACGACGAGCGCGACGATCGCGAGCGTGTCGCTGCCGCTTCCTCCGCCGCCGAGCGACGACCGCGCATCCAGCGTCGGCGCCGGGGTGTCCGACGACTCGCCGCCCGACCAGTCGACGACAGAGCCGTCGGAGTAGGTCTGGCGGACCTTGAACGTGTAGGTCCCCGTGGCCGAGGGCCGGCCGAGGAAGGAGAACGCGGCGTCCTCGCCGGTCGGGACCTGAGCGCCCGACCACGTCACCCTGGTGATCACCGCGTCCTCGCCCGATCCCGTCTGCTGCACCTCCCGTGTCCAGCCGGGCGACGGTACGAACGAGTCGATGCTGAAACCGCTTGGCGGCGTCATCTCCACGCGCGTCGTCGACGCGTTGTCCTTCTCGGTCGGAACGGCGAGCGTGTAGACCTGCGAGACCTTCGCGAGCGCGACCGGCGGGCTGACGTTCGCGTGCGCGAACGCGGCAGCCGGAAGCACGAGCGCGGCGAACGGCACGAGCGCGATGAGCTTCTTCACGTTTCCTTACTCCTTCTATGGCTTGACGAGGAGCGTGAACGGCGCCGTCAGGATGTGGCCGTTCACGCGACACTGGAGAAAGAGGCGCCAGGTGCCGGCGACCGGCACGAGTACCCCGACGTTGAGCTTTCCGGGCGTGGAGGAGCTGCCCGTGACCTTCGCGGCGCCGAGGGCGCTCGTGCAGCCGCTCGCTCCGGGCGCGCAGACATGCGTGTGGAAGTAGTCGAGAGTGCCGGCGCGGAAGAAGATCGCGTGCGCGAGCGCGCCGTACCAGGGCGTGAAGCGCGCAGGCTTGCCTTGCGGGTCGGTGACCGTCGCCGCCAGCGACGAAGCCTCGATCGCGTGCAGGTCGGGCTTGCCGTGCAACGTGATGCGATAGCCGTCGACGACATCTGTCGTCGCGAACGGCGGCAGCTTCCGCGCGACGTATGCGCCGGCGACACGCAGGTTCCCGAAGAGCTGGAAGTTGCGCTGCGGTCCCGTCGTCTGCGGATACGCGTCGACGACGACACGGTAGGGGCCCGGCTCGGTGAACCTCACCGTGTCGTGGATGGATCCGTCCGCGGAGATCGGCGGGTGCCGGTGGATGATCGTGCTCAGATCGCGCCGCACGATGATCAGGTGCACGCCATTGTGCGGCCCCGCACCGTGCCGGTACCGCGTCAGCGGCTTGCCGTCCGGCTTCCTGATCGTGAACGAGACCTGGGTCGGCTTTCCGACCGCGGCCGGCGCCGACGGCCGGAGGTCGACGAGCGCGTAGGTTCGCGCCGCACCCACGGTCGGGAAGCTCGACTTCGACGAGCCCCCGCAGCCGGCTGTACCGGCCGCGAGCACGATCGCAGCGAGCATGAGACGCGCAGTCATCCGGCTCCCTTCGGGAAGAGGTAGGTGGAGTGAGGTGCGACGTAGCCGCCGATCTCGACCACCACCTGCGCATGCTCCGTCAGCGGCACACGGCGCGGTTCTCCACGCCACCGGCGTCCGCCGACGAAGACGCTGACGCGACCGCGGAACGAGAGCATTGCGCCGCTCGAGAGCCGCCTGCCCCAGACGCGGAAAAGGTCGCCGAGCGTGGAGCGATGCACAGCCGAGACGTGGACGACGCCGGTCGGCGCGGTCGTCCGCACAGGGTCGTGGCACGTCCCGATCCCCGGCGGGAGGATCACCACCTTCCGCCGCGCGAACAACTCGATGTGCACCTGGAAGCTGCGGCCACCGCTCGTGCAGTGGGCGATCGCGCCGCGGGCGACCGGGTGGTAGCGCGGTCCCACGCCGATCGGCCACGGGTAGACGGGTGGCGGCGTCGCGATCACGGCGTCTGCTCCCGCATCAGGAACACCGTGCCTGCCGCCGCGACGCCGGCGGTGACGGCGAGCGCACACACGAAGCGGCTGACCGAGGTCGGGAGGAGCGAGATGACGACGCCGTGCCGGAAGACGCCGAGCGAGCCGATGCTCGCGACCGCGGCCGCCGCGCCGAGCAGACCGGCGAGGACCGTCCGGCGCTCTCCGCGCAGGCGCAGGAGCGCACCGGCGACGGCAGCGGCGAGCAGCGAGCCGAGGACGATCTGCACCCACGCGACGCGACCGTTCGGAGCGTCCGCCGCACCGAACGCAACGAGTGCCGTCAGCGCGCCGGCGCCCGCGAGCACGCCGTGCAGCGTCGCGAGCGGCGCGCGTAACGCGGGCCGCAGGCGCAGCAGCAGCATGACCGCGAGCACGGAGATCCCCGCGCCGGCGAGCCACGGCCAGAGCAGCGGTCGCCGGTAGCGGACGAACGTGCCGGCGAGCGCTGCCGGCCGGCCGTCATAGGTCGCGGGAATCGTGAAGCGCGCCACGGCACCGCTGTGCCCGCCGTCGTACGGCGGCGGAGCGAGGCGGTGGTCGTGCCACGCAAACGTGGCACCGCCGACGCGGCTCCACCCGCGGCCGCCGCGCGTCAGCCGCTGTGCGGTCGCGGTGATCGAGGCGCGATTCACGAACGCGCCGCCCGGGCCGATGCGCAACATCGGCTCGCCCAGGTCGCCGAGCACGGTGAGCCTTCCTCCACGCACCGTGACGCGCAGCGCGCGGTCGCCGTCGAGAACCGAAACCGTGACGGCATGCAGCGCAGGCGCGAGGTCGTCGAGGACGAGGCGGTAGTCGAGCGCGACCGTCGGCGACGAGGCATGGGCCGACGCACCCGCGGGAATCGCGAGTGCGATGCACGCCGTGAGCGGCGCGACGTATCGCTTCCTCATCCGGACCTCCTTCGCTCGCGCGGTCCCGCCGCGCGGACTCGACTACCGAACCGTCGAGGCGAACGGAGGCGCGCGGCCCGCGGCGGCGGCGGCGAGCGGCCGGACCACGGCGGCTGCGATGCCGGCGGGAATGCCGAGGACGACCGGCTGCTTCCGCGCCCGGCGCGGGGCGCGGCGTGCGGCGGCGAGCAGCACGAGGCGTGCGACGCGGAGCAACACGAGGACGCCGAGTGCGACAACGGCTGCGACGGGAAGCGCCCACAAGCCGCCGTGCCCGAGCACGCCGCCGATCCCGCCCGGATGGCCGGACACGAGCAGCGCCTCGAGCGACTCCTGCACGACGTAGATCGCGACGAGCCCCGCCCACGTGGCGGCCCAGAGCACGAGCCCCGAACGGCTCACGGTGCGAGCCGGCTCGCGACCCCGGAGAGTGCGCACCGCCCGGCGGATGAAGAGCGCGAGTGCGAGACCGAGCGCGAGCACGAACCACGGCACGAGCGAGCTCAGGTACGAGTGCCCCTGCGCGGCGAGCTCCGCGTTAGCGCGAGAGCCGTACGCGAGCGTGTAGCGCAGCTGGTGCACGACGAACGCTGCCGCGGGAACGAGCAGAAGACCGCTGCCGTGCAGGCGCCGTCTACGCATGCCGCAAGGCTACCGGCGCTGCACGTGCGCGCGTGCCACGTCCGCGGGCGATGCGCAGCCGACGAGCTTCAACGCGAGCAGGATCTCGTCGCGCAGCAGCTCGAGCACGTGCCGGGCGCCCGCCTCCCCGCCCGCTGCCAGTCCCCAGAGCGGAGCCCGCCCTGCGAGAACCGCGCGCGCGCCGAGCGCGAGCGCCTTGACGACGTCGCCGCCGCGGCGGATACCGCCGTCGACGAGCACCTCGACGCGGCCGTCGACCGCTTCCACCACCTCGGGCAGCGCATCGATCGTCGCGGAGACGCCGTCGAGCTGCCGGCCGCCGTGGTTGGAGACGACGATGCCGGCGGCGCCGTGCTCGCACGCGAGTAGCGCGTCCTCGGCGGTCAGCACGCCCTTGACGAGCACCGGCAGCCCCGACTCGGACGCGAGCCGTTCGACGTCGCGCCACGAGACCGACTCGGACATCAGGTCGAACGCCTCCGCCGGAGTGACCCCGCCCTGGCCGAGCGAGGCGACGGCGATCTCCTTCGGGATCGTGAACCCGGTGCGGTGATCGCGCTCGCGCCGCCCGAGCACCGGCGTGTCGACGGTCAGCACGAGCGCGGTGAAGCCCGCGTCACGCGCCCGTGCGACCAGATCGTTCGTGACACCGAGGTCGCGGAACACGTAGAGCTGGAACCACCGCGCCACGCCGGTCTCGGCGACCTCCGCAGGCGTGGAGGTCGCGAGGGTCGAGAGGCACATCACCGTCCCCACCGCGTGCACGGCACGCGCCATGCCGACCTCCCCGTCAGGATGAGCGACGCGCTGGAACGCGACCGGGGCGACGAGGAGCGGCATCGACACGTCCTGGCCGAGCACGGTCGTCGCGGTCGTGCAGCCGGCGACGTCGACGAGCACGCGCGGCCTGAGTTGCCAGCGCCGGTAGGCGTCGACGTTGTCCCGCAGCGTCACCTCGTCGCCGGCGCCGCCCGCGTAGTAGCCGTGCGCGCCGGGCTCG
>JAICTB010000183.1 GCA_025936595.1 Thermoleophilia bacterium
ATCGCGAAGCACCGCTCCTCGACGAGATCGCCGGTGAAGAGCACGCGCTCCTCCGGCAGGAAGACGATCTGGTCGCCGCGGCTGTGAGCGAGCCCCCAGGTGCGGAGCTGCGCAATGCGGCCACCGAGGTCGAGGTCGGCGGCGCCGTCGTAGACCACGTGCGGCTCGACAAGCTCGACGCCCTCGAGCTGCTCGGCCACCGCAGCGCCGAACGTCCGAAACAACTCGAGATACGAGCTCCCTTTCTGGCGAAGCTCGTCGAGCTGCTCACGGTTGTAGACACTGACCGGCCCGCCCGAGAACGCCTGCGCCCCGTAACCGTGCTCGGGGTGAAAATGCGTGAGCGTCAGCAGGAGTGGGCGACCGTCCGCAAGCCGCTCGGCATGCCGGCGTACGGTTGCGCCGTTCCGAGGGCCCATTCCGGTATCGACAACGAGAGCCGCGCGGTCGCCGAGGACGATCCCGACGTTCGGGACGAGCGGCACGCGTCCGTCCGGGATCACGTACACGCCGGGCGCCACTTCGACCGGCTCGTTCTCGATCACCGGAGCGGGCGGCGACTGTGTCAGCTCGTCGGCCATGCGGCTGCACCTTATGCGATCGGCTTGACGATCACCTTGCCGGTCACGCGTCCCTCGTCCATCAGCGTGTGTGCCTCGCCGAGCTGCTCGAGCGGCAGCACAGCGCCGATCAGCGGCGCGAAGTGGCCCGCGCTGAGGTGGCGTGCGGCAGCGAGCGCGTCGGTCATCGTGCCGAGCCGCGAGCCGAGAATGCGCAACTGCTTGACGAACATGTACGTGATGTTCATACGAGCGTCGTCGCCGCTCGTCGCTCCGGCGCTGACGATCGTCCCGCCGTGCGCCGCGAGCTCGAGCGATCGCTCCCAGGTCGCCTGGCCGACGTGCTCGAAGACGATCGTCGCGCCTTCGTCGTCTGTCAGCTCGTGCACCCGTGCGACCAGGTCCGCCGAGTGATGGTCGAGCACCTCGTCGGCGAGTCCCCGGCGCAGAACCTCGCGCTTCTCCTCGGAGCCTGCACTTGCGATCACGCGCGCTCCGCTGAGCTTCGCGATCTGGATCGCGGCGCTCCCGAGCCCGCTCGTGCCGGCCCAGACGAACACCGTGTCGGAGGGGCCGACGCCGGCCTTGCCGACGAGCATCTGCCAGGCGGTGATGTAGGCGTTGGGAAACGCGGCGACATGCTCGTCGGGCACCGATGCGTCGACGCGGACGGCGAAGCTCGACGGCACGAGGAACAGTTCTGCGTAGGTGCCGTGGTAGACCGAGAAGCGGGGGCAGAGCTGGAATCGGCCGCGCAGGCAGTAGGTGCAGCGGCCGCACTGCATGTACGGGTTGGCGGTGACGCGGTCTCCGGGCCGGAAGCCGTCGACCTCCGCGCCGACCTCGACCACGTCGCCGCAGACGTCGATGCCGAGCACCGCAGGAAGGTCGACGTAGTACGCGGGGTGCGGGTGGCCGCGGCGGATCCAGATGTCGCGGTGGTTGACCGAGGTCGCGCGAAGCCGGACGAGCAGGTCACCAGGGCCCGGCGCCGGCTCCGGGATCTCGTCGACCTGCAACACCTCGGGGCCGCCGTGCGCGTGGATGCGGACGGCACGCACGTCAGGGGAGCGAGACGACGAGCTCGATCTCGATCAGCAATTCGGGCAGCGCCAGCCCGGTAACGCCGGCGAGCACCTGGGCAGGCGGTGCCGCGTCGCCCATCGCCTCGCTCATCGCCGCACCGATCGTCTCGTACTCATGCGGGCGGGTGGTGTAGACGGTCGACTTGACGACGTCGTCCCAGCCGGCGCCGAGCTCGTCGAGCGCGCGTTGGAGGTTGGTCATCACCTGCCGGGTCTGTGCCGCCAGATCGCCTTCCCCGACGAGCGCGAAATTCTCATCGAGAGCCGCCTGACCGGCGACGAACGCGAGGCGTGTGCCGGTCGCGTGGACGACGTGGCTGTAGCCGGCGGGTGGGTGGATTGTGGACGGGTTGACGATCTGGCGCGGCACAATGCCTCCTCTTCGACGACGGGGCGCGGAGTTGAAGGTCTACCAGCCTCGGTGGTAGACCACCGGGAGTGAAGATCGCGATCATCGGCGGGGGAGTCGGCGGCTTGACGGCCGCGATCGCGCTCACGCGCCGCGGGATCGACGTCGAGGTGTTCGAGCAGGCGGCTGCGCTCGAGCCCGTCGGCGCATCGCTGCAGATCGGGCCGAACGCGATGCGCCTGCTCGCCGATATGGGACTGCTGCCCGCGCTTCGAACCGTCGGCGTGCGACCCGACGCGGTCGATTTCGTGCGCTGGGACGACGGGTCGCTGCTCTTGCACACGGCTCTCGGCGAAGAGGCCGAGTCGTATTTCGGAGCGCCCCAGCTCGACTTCTTCCGACCCGACCTGCATCGCGTGCTGGCCGAGGCGCTTCCGCCGGACGTGCTCCGGTTCGACACGCGGATCGAGCGGGTCGAACAGGATGACTCGGGAGCGACGCTGATCACGTCCGGCCGCGAGCGCATCAGCGCGGATGCGGCGGTCGCCGCGGACGGGATCAACTCACGCATCCGCCGGCAACTGGTGGGCGGAGACGATCCGGTGTTTTCCAACACGGTCGTCTATCGCGGCGTCGTGCCGCGGGCGGCCGTGAAGCGCCTGCACCCCGACCGGCTGAACATCTACTGGCTCGGCCCGTACCGGCATGGGGTCGCGTACTGGATCGCGGGTGGGAACCTGCTCGCGATCAACTGCGCGGTGCAGGACGCCGAGTGGTCGCAGGAGTCGTGGACGCTCGAAGCGTCGCCGGCAGAGCCCATCGAGGCATTCGCCGGCTGGCATCCTCCACTCCTCGAGCGGATGCGCCACGTCACGACCTCTCTGCGCGGCGCGGTCTTTGTACGCCGCCCGCTCGAGCACTGGACGTTCGGTCGCGTGACGCTCCTCGGCGACGCGGCCCACGCGATGGAGCCCTTCCAGGCGCAGGGGGCGGCGCAGGCGGTCGAGGACTCTTACGTGCTCGCCGAGTGTCTTGCCTCGTCGGACGTCGAATCCGCGCTGCGCGCGTACGAGCAGATCCGAATGGCGCGCGCGGAGGAGCTCCAGGACTCCTCCGCCACCGCCGCGAACGTCTTCTACCTGCCCGACGGCGCCGAGCAGCGAGCGCGTGACGCCCGCTACGCCACGCTCCTCGAAGACCTTCCGTGGGGCACGCGGCAGCCGATCTGGGAATACGACGTTCGCGACGCGCTCGCGAGCGCGAGCGCCTGACACCTCCCGGGTGACGGTCGACCCGCGAAAGGTGGCTCAGTCCGGATACTCGTCCTTGCGGTAGGTGTGCGGCTCGTCGGATTGCGGCTTCGGCGTCCGGTCGAGTAGGAAGCCGAAGTACGGCGCGACGAACGGGTCCGGGGCCGTCACCGTGTAGGTGTGGTAGACGGTGTCGTTCTCGCGCGCGAACGCGATGTAGCTGGGCGCCTCGCGCAGCCCGTCCTCGAGCTCGGCGCCGATCTGCGTCGCCCAGAACTGTAGCCAGTCCGGTGGGTTCTCGATCATCTGCTTGACCTCAGGGATCTGCTGCGCCTGCTCCTTCGTCAGCGCCAGGCCGAAGTCGAAGGCGAAGTCGGTGTTGTAGGTCGAGACGTACGGGAACTCCCAACCCATTCGATTCTTGTACGCCGTCAGCTTTTCGATGGGCGCGCGCGAGAAGCAGAGCAGCGTCACGTCGGAATGGTTCAGGTGGACGAGCGAGCCGCCGAGCCCGTCGCCGAGGCTCGTGCAGCCGGGGCAGGCACCGAGCGTGTAGTCGGGGCCGAACATGATGTTGTAGGCGAGTAGCTGCGAGCGCCCGTCGAAGAGCTCGGCGAGCGTCTTCTTCCCCTCCTCGGTGTCGAACTCGTACTCCTTCTCGACAGGGACCCAGGGCAGCTCGCGCCGCTTCTGCTTGATCTCCTCGTTGCGCTGCGCATGTTCGCCCTCCAGCTTCGCGAGCTCGTCGCGCGCCGCCTGCCACTCCTCGCGGGTTCCGACCGTGTGCTGAGACATCTCGCTCCTCCTTTTTACTTCCTGCTCTCACGACTTAGACGTTCCGAAGCCTGAAAGATCATCGCGCTCGGGAGCGAGCTTCTGGTAGCGTCGCGGCCTGCCGGCTCGTTTCAGACCGAAAGGAGGGCCGATGTTCGATCAACTCGAGACGCTCGCCCTCCGCTTCGGCCCGGCCGCCCGCTCCTAGCGCGGGCATACCACGAGACGTCCTGCCGAACGCGGTGCGTGGGCGCAGCCCTGTCACACCGTGAAAGGACCTCAGTGAGAAGAGCAAAGCGCAAGACGAGCGTGCCGCCGCGCCCGAAAGTGACGGCACGCGTCAACGAACAGATCACGGCACAACGCGTGCGCGTGGTCGACGAAGAGGGAACGCAGGTCGGCGTGCTGCCGCTTGCAGACGCGCGTGCGCACGCGGCGCAGCGGTCGCTCGACCTGATCGAGGTCGCGGCGGAGGCGGATCCGCCGGTGTGCCGGATCGGCGATTACGGCCGCTGGCGGTACGAGGAGGAGCGACGCCTGCGCGCAGGCCGGAGACAGCAGGTGCACTCGGCGCCGAAGGAAGTGCGGCTACGGCCGCGGATCGCAACGCACGACTACACCTGGAAGCGCGACCAGGCGATCGGGTTCCTGCGTGCACGCTCGAAGGTCAAGCTCATCGTCATGTTCCGCGGCCGCGAGCGCGAGCATCCGGAGCTCGGACGGCAACTGCTCGCCCGTCTCGCGGCCGACGTGGCGGAGTTCGGCCACCTCGACGGGCGCGAGAGCTTCGAAGGACGCAGCATGATGGTGCTGTTGAGCCCGAACGGGGCGACACGATGACTG
>JAICTB010000269.1 GCA_025936595.1 Thermoleophilia bacterium
GTTCGTCGTGTTCCTCTTCGACTGGTTCGGCTGGCACGGCGTGCACGGCTCGTTCCAGCACTTCTCGCTGTCGCGCCTCGTGCTCTGGCTGCTGATCCTCGCGGCGGCGTTCGTCGATCGGCGGCGGTTCGGGTTCCCGTTCATCCGCGTCATCTCGGCGGTCGTCGGCTGGCTCTTCGTCATCGACCTGATCACGAGCGGCGGAACCTTCACGGCCGTGGTGACGCTCCTGGTCGGGATCGCCTATCTGATGTGGGGGACGGCCAACATCAGTCCGTCCGCGTTCTGGCTCCATCTCGTGGGCGGCTTGCTGATCGGCGGCTCGATTCTCTACTGGGCGCACACGAGTGACGCCGACTTCGCCTTCGTCTCGATCGTCGCGTTCGTGTTCGTCGGGATCGCGTACGCGACGAGGCGCTCGAGCTGGGCGGTGCTCGGGACGATCGGCTTCTTCGCCGCGACGCTCCACTACCTCGTCGGCTCACCGACGCAGATCGCCGAAGCTGCCTTCGGAGGAGAGCCGCCGCCGCACGTCAGTCCCTGGGCGCCGGGGCTCGCCTTCGGGCTCCTCGGCTTCTTTCTCGTCTCTTTGGGCCTGCTCGGCCGCCGTAGGACTGCCGCGACGCTCGCCCCGCCACCCCGGTCGGCGCCCGAATAACGCTCGTTACCATCGAGCCAATGGAGAAGCCGCTCAGGATCGGCGTCCTCGCTGTGCAGGGGAACTTCCGGGAGCACGCCGTCGTGCTGCGGCGGCTCGGTGCCGACCCGGTGGAGGTGCGGCTCCCCGAGCAGCTCGAGGGGCTCGACGGCCTCATCATCCCCGGCGGCGAGTCGACCGCGATCGGCCGGCTCATGCGTCTCTACGGGCTCGACGAGGCGGTGCGCGGGTTCGGCGGCCCGATCCTCGGCACGTGCGCCGGGATGATCGTCCTCGACCGCGACCACCTCGGGCTCGGCGACTACCGGACGCGCCGCAACGCGTTCGGCCGCCAGGTGCGGAGCTTCGAGGCCGACCTGGACATCGGCGACGGTGACGAGCCGCTGCGCGCGGTCTTCATCCGCGCCCCCTGGCTCGAGGAGGCGGGGGCCGACGTCGAGGTGCTCGCCGAGGTCGACGGCCATCCGGTGCTGGCGCGCGAGGGACGGCTCCTCGTCGCCGCCTTCCACCCGGAGCTGACCGACGACACGCGCGTCCACGAGCGGTTCCTGAACATCGTGAGAGAGGTGGAAAGTGTCCGGGCATAGCAAGTGGTCCTCGATCAAGCACAAGAAGGGCGCCGCGGACGCGAAGCGCGGCAAGCTCTTCTCGAAGTTGACGCGCGCGATCATCGTCGCCGCGAAGGACGGCGGGCCCGATCCCGCCGGCAACCTCGCGCTCCAGAACGCGATCGAGAAGGCGAAGGCTGCCTCGATGCCGAAGGACAACATCGACCGCGCGATCGCCAAGGGCGCCGGGACGGACTCCGATTCCGCCGCGTACGAGTCGATCGTCTACGAGGGGTACGGCCCGGCCGGCGTCGCCGTGATCGTCGAGGCGCTGACCGACAACCGCAACCGGACGGCGGGGGAGGTCCGGCACACGTTCGACAAGAACGACGGCAACCTCGGCACGTCGGGCGCGGTCGCCTGGCTGTTCGAGCGCCGCGGCCTCGTGCTCGTGCCGGCAGACGGCACCGACGAGGACGAGTTGACGCTCGCGGCGGCGGAGGGCGGCGCCGACGACGTCTCCCTCGACGGCTCGAGCTTTCAGGTGCTCTCCGCGGCCACGGAGCTCGCCTCGGTGCGCGAGGCGCTCGAAAGCGCCGGCTTCGAGATCGAGTCGGCGGAGCTCACGATGCTCCCGAAGACGACCATCTCGGTCGAGGACGAGAACGAGGCGAAGAAGATCCTGCGCCTGATCGACCAGCTCGAGGAGAACGACGACGTGCAGGAGGTCTACGCGAACTTCGACATCCCCGAACGCGTCCTCGAGCTGGTCGCGGGCTAGCGGCGGCGAGATGGGCGATGCGGGGCAGCCGACCGGGTCGCAACTCCATCTGGAGAAGATCCTCGTCGTGCCCCGAGAGCGGGCCTTTGCCGCGTTCGTCGATGCCGAGCAACTCCGGCGCTGGTGGGGCCCCACCGGATTTACGGTTCAGGGCCTCCAGTTCGACGCGGTGGAGGGCAACGAGTACCGGATCGCCATGCAACCGCCGGCTGGGGATGTCTTCCACATCCGCGGCACCTTCCGTGCCGTCGAGCCCCCACAGCGGCTCAGCTACACGTTCACCTACGAGGAGCCCGACCCCGACGACCAGGAGACGCTGGTCACGCTGACGTTCGAGTCGACAGACGGAGGCACCCGCGTCGTCCTCGACCAGGGACCGTTCAAGACCGCAGCACGCCTCGGCCTTCATCGAGACGGCTGGACGGAAACGCTCGAGCGGTTCGAGCGATCACTCGTCTGATGTGAGCCGTTCGTCCGGTCGCCGCACA
>JAICTB010000170.1 GCA_025936595.1 Thermoleophilia bacterium
GAGTTCCCAAGCCTCGTTAGCACGATCACCAAGAACATCGAGGTGGGTGAGGGAGGTCACTCGCTGCAGGGCGACCAGGTCATCTCCTACGCCCTCTTCGCGCAGGGCCTGCCCGGCGGGCACCTGTTCCAGGACAAGATCGAGAACGTCCAGTGCGGTCTCGGCTGCACCGCGACACCTGAGGACATCCAGAAGGCGGTCGACCAGTTCGAGAATCCGAGCGTCGAGTCGTCGAAGGTCGCAAACGCCTCCGCCCTCGGGAACAAGGTGAAGACGAAGACGCCGCCGGCCTCGTCGACGACCGTGACGGTCGTGAACGGCAGCGGCGTGGCGGCGGCCGCCGCGAACACGTCGTACCTCCTCCGCCAGCGTGGGTACGTGACGCAGCTTCCGCCGAGCAACCGGGACGCGAACACGCCGCCGGGGAAGACGTACTTCCATTCGAAGATCTACTGGGACCCGGCGCAGAAGGGGTCGGAGGAGGCGGCGAAGGCCCTGCAGAACCTGATGCAGCCGGCGGAGGCCGTGAAGCTGTCACGGACGCCGTGGCTGCTCTCGCTCGATCCCGGCTCGATGCTCCTCGTCGTGCTCGGGACCGCGTTCTCCGGCTCGATCGCCCCGGCGCCCGTCGTGAACGTGCCGGTCCACCAGCCGGCTTTCGTGCGCGCGGACGCGTCCTACGGCACCGAGCTCCTGAAGCCGCTCGAGCACAAGGTGCATTTTCCGCTGATGGTGCCGACGGTGCTCGAGCGCGACTCCTATCCGGACGCGCTCTCAGGTGACAAGCCCGTGCGGCAGTACTGGATGGACCGGCGCGGCGGCCACAAGGCGGTGCGGCTCGTCTTCCACAACGGCAACGAGTACTGGGGTGTGCAGGAGACCGACTTCGACGAAGCCCCCGCGCTCGCCGACAAGAGCTTCCGTCACAATCTGGGTGGCCGTGAGTTCGACCTCTACTACAACGGCTCGCATTTGCACATGATCGTGCTGCACGCCCACGGCGCGAGCTACTGGGTGATCAACACCCTCCTCGACGACCTCTCGAACGAGACGATGCTGTCGATCGCGAAGGGTCTAAAACCCCTAACAAGCGGCAAGTAGGTTCAGCGCGCGATGAGCAAGGTGGGAATCTTCGGCGCCGGGTGGGTCGGCCTCGTCACGGGAGCCTGCTTCGCGGAGCTCGGCCACGAGGTGGTCGTCCGCGACGTCGTGCCCGAGAAGATCGACACGCTGCGGCGTGGCGAGGTGCCGTTCCACGAGGAGCGTGTGCCCGAGCTGCTGCAGGCGAACGCGGAACGGGTGACCTACACGCTCGACGTCGCCGACGTCGCCGGCTGTGAGTTTCTCTTCGTCTGCGTCGACACGCCGCCGACGTACTCCGGCGACGCCGACCTCTCACGGGTGTGGACCGTGATCGAGGAGCTACCGGAGCTCGAGGGGCGGCCGGTGCTCGTGATGAAGTCGACCGTCCCCGTCGGGACGGGCGAGAAGGTTCGCGCAGGGCTCGACCAGCGCGGGCTCGACCACGTCGGCTACGTCTCGAATCCGGAGTTCCTGGCCGAGGGCCGCGCGGTCCGCGATTTCATGAAGCCGGACCGGATCGCGATCGGCGACTTCCATGAAGCAGACGGCGACGCCGTCGCGACGCTCTACGCCAAGATCGACGCGCCGATCGTGCGCTCGGACGTCAATTCGGCCGAGATGATCAAGCTCGCGGCGAACGCGTTCCTGATGACCCGCATCTCGTTCATCAACGAGATCGCGAACGTCTGCGAGGCGACGGGAGCCGATGTGGTCAAGGTCGCCGAGGGCGTGGGTCTCGACCATCGTCTCGGCCCGCACTTCCTACGCGCCGGGATCGGCTACGGCGGCTCGTGCTTTCCCAAGGACTCGCTCGCCCTGAAGCAGCTGGCGTCGAACTCGGGCTACCACTTCCAGCTGCTCTCGGCCGTGATCGAGGTGAACGAGCTGCAGAAGCGGCGCGTGGTGGGAAAGTTGAAGCGGCACCTCGGCTCGCTCGCCGGCAAGAACATCGCGCTCCTCGGCATCGCGTTCAAGGCGGGCACCGACGACGTGCGTGAGGCGCCGTCGATCGTGCTCGCCTCGCGCCTGCTCGCCGAAGGCGCCGAGGTGCGCGCCTGGGATCCGGTCGCGGACGCGAGGAAGCTGCCGAAGGGCGTCGAGATCGCGGCAACGGTCGCCGAGGCGGTGCGCGGCGCCGACGCCGCCGTGATCGTCACGGAGTGGGACGAGCTGCGCGACCTTGCCTCCGAGCAGACGCGCGCAGCGATGGCGAACCCGCTGATCGTCGACGGCCGGAACCTGCTCGACCCGGAGGAGACCCGCCGTGCCGGGTTCGCCTACGAAGGCATCGGCCGCCCCGTCTCGCCGAGCGACGTGCTACCGCAGACGCCGGAGCCGGCGCCTGCGCACGAGGGCTAGCGCGCGGTGGAAGCGATCATTCTCGCCGGCGGCAAGGCCGAGCGGCTCGGTGACGCTGCGGGCGGACGGCCGAAAGCGCTCGTCGAGGTGGCCGGACGGCCGCTCGCCGCCTACCAGGTCGGCCGGCTCGCCCGCGCGGGGGTGACGCGCGTGATCTGCGCGTGCGCCGCGGGGCAGGGATCGCTCTTCGAGTCCGAGCTCGCCGGGCTCGGAGCCGACGTGGTCGCCGTGGAGGAGCCGGAACGTCTCGGCCGCGGCGGCGGCATCAAGTTTGCGTCTCGTGTGCGCGCGGAGGAGGGTGACGTCTTCGCGCTGAACGGCGACGAGCTCGTCGACGTCGACTTCCCGGGCCTGCTCGACGCTCATCGAGCGGGCGGTGCGCTCGCGACGATCGCGGTCGCGCGACCGAAGTCGCAGTTCGGGCTGGTCGAGCTCGGCGACGACGACCTCGTACACGGCTTTCGTGAAGGCGGACGGGTGGACTTCTGGGTGAACTGCGGCAACTACGTCCTCTCGGCGGAGGCAATCGACCGCTTCCCCGACAAGGGCGACCACGAGTCTTCGACGTTCCCCGAGCTCGCCGCCGAGGGCGCCCTGCGCGCGTTCCGCCACGAGGGCCTCTGGCTCACGGTGAACACGCCGAAGGAGCTCCGCACCGCCTCGGCGCACGTCGATTCGCATCCGGAGTGGCTCGCGTGAAACGATGGCCCCAGATGAGCATGGACTCGCCGAACATCGAGTCGCTCGATGCGTGGAGCGTCGAGGTGCGAAAGGTCGAGAAGCCGTGGGGGCACGAGCTGATCTGGGCGCTGACGGACGCCTACTGCGGCAAGCTCCTGTTCGTCAAGGCGGGCCAGTCGCTCTCGCTGCAGTTCCATCGCGAAAAGGACGAGGCATGGCTGATCCAGGCCGGGCGCGCGAAGCTCGAGCTCGGCGAGGTGGGCGAGACGGTGCTGAAGGTGGAGATCGTCGGCCCGGGCGCGGCCTTCCACTACAAGCCGGGCACCGTGCACCGCGTGACCGCGCTCGAGGACACGACGATCCTCGAGGTCTCGACGCCGCAGCTCGACGACGTAGTGCGGCTCGAGGACGCCTACGGCCGCGCGGGCACCTCGGCCGCCTGACATTTACACGAGAGTGGTAAGGTTCGCGGCGTGCACGAACCGCTGACCGTTGGAGCCGCCGCCGCCGAGACGGGTTGGTCGGCACGCATGCTCCGCTACCTCGAGGAGCACCGCCTTGTCGTCCCCCACCGGACGCCGTCGGGCTACCGGCTGTACGGGCTCTCCGAGGTGAACCGGCTGCGCGCGCTGCGGGAGCTCCGACGCCGCTTCGGCATCGAGCTCGCCGAGCTCGCCTTCGCCCGCCGGCTGCGGCGCGAGGCCGACCTTCGGAGCGCAGTCGACGCGTGGCTCGCGGCGGGGGAGGACACCGGCTCATGGGTCGAGTGGGAGCAGCGCAAGCATGAGCGGCTTCTCGCGGCCTGACCATCGACGTTCGGAAAGGATTCATGGCGACAACGAAGCATCACGATGTGAAAGACCTCGCGCTGGCTCCGGAAGGGGTGCGGCGCATCCAGTGGGCGGACCGGCAGATGCCTGTGCTGCAGGCGATCCGCGAGCGGTTCGAGCGCGAGCAGCCGCTCGCCGGGTACCGCGTCTCGGCGTGCCTCCACGTGACGACCGAGACGGCGAACCTGATGCGCACGCTCAAGGCCGGCGGCGCGGACGTCGTGCTCTGCGCGTCGAATCCGCTCTCGACGCAGGATGACGTCGCCGCGGCACTCGTCGACGAGTACGACATCCCCGTCTTCGCGATCAAGGGCGAGGACAACGACACCTACTACTCGCACATCCAGGCGGCGGTCGACCACAAGCCGCAGCTGACGATGGACGACGGCGCCGATGTGATCAGCGTCCTCCACAGCACACGCCGCGAGCAGCTCGGCGACATCGTCGCGGGCATGGAAGAGACCACAACCGGTGTCATCCGTCTGAAGGCGATGGAGGCGGACAGTGCACTGGAGTTTCCCGTCATCGCGGTCAACGAGGCGCGCACGAAGCACCTCTTCGACAACCGCTACGGGACGGGGCAGTCGACGATCGACGGCATCATTCGCGCCACGAACGTGCTGCTCGCCGGCAGCCGCTTCGTCGTCGCCGGCTACGGCTGGGTCGGCCGCGGCGTCGCGATGCGCGCGAAGGGCCTCGGAGCGCACGTGATCGTCACGGAGGTCGACCCGATGCGGGCGCTGGAAGCGCTGATGGACGGCTTCGAGATCATGCCGATGGCCGACGCCGCCAAGGTCGGCGACGTCTTCTGCACCGCGACCGGCGACAAGCACGTCATATCCGGAGAGCACCTGCAGTCGATGAAGGACGGCGCGATCGTCTGCAACACGGGTCACTTCAACGTCGAGATCGACATCCCCGCGCTGCGCGCGCTCGCGGTCGAGACGCGCGAGGCCCGCAACTTCGTCGAGGAGTTCAAGCTCGCCGACGGGCGGCGGATCTACCTGCTCGCCGACGGCCGGCTCGTGAACATCTCGGCCGCCGAGGGGCATCCCGCGATCGTCATGGACATGAGCTTCGCGAACCAGGCGCTCGCCACCGAGTACGCCGTGAAGAACGCTGCGTCGCTCGAGAACAAGGTGTACCCCGTGCCGACCGACATCGACGAGGAGATCGCGCGCCTCAAGCTCGCGACGATGGGGGCGACGATCGACGAGCTCACCGACGAGCAGTCGAAGTACCTCGCCTCGTGGGACGAGGGCACCTGAGCGGCGTTGCTCGAGCCTGAGCGAATCCTGCGGCTCGAGGGGGACGCTGTCGTCTTCCTCGACCAGCGCAGGCTCC
>JAICTB010000214.1 GCA_025936595.1 Thermoleophilia bacterium
TCGTCGGGCCGGCGATCGGCCCGTGCTGCTACGAGGTCGGGGAGGAGGTCAGCGCACGCTTCGACCGAGATCTGACGGCCGACGGCAGACTCGACCTGCGCCGGGCTGCGGAGCGTGCGCTGCGTGCGGCGGGGGTCGAGCGCGTAGACCATGTCGATCTCTGCACGTGCTGTCACCCAAAGCTCTTCTTCTCGCACCGCCGCGACGGCCTGCCGCGTGGCGCGCAGGGGGTGATCGGTGCTCTCGCCTGACGAGATCCGGACGCGCTACGCGCGCGTGCAGGCCGAGGTGGGGCCGGCAGTGACGGTGGTGGCGGCGACGAAGTACGTCTCGCTGCCCGAGATGGCACGCCTCGTCGAGGCGGGCATCACGGTCGTGGGCGAGAACCGTGCGCAGGATCTCGAGGCGAAGCACGCCGAGTACGGCGACGCCTTCCGCTGGCACTTCATCGGCCACCTGCAGTCGAACAAGGTGAGGCTCGTAAACGGTATCTGCGAGCTCGTCCATTCACTCGACTCGGACTCCGCTGCGCGCCGGCTCGAGGTGCCCGCACTCGTCCAGGTCAACCTCGCCGGCGAGGAGTCCAAGTCCGGCGTCTCGCCTGCCGCGATCGGCGCCTACCTGCGCTACGACGTCCGCGGCCTCTCGACGATGCCGCCCGCGGCCGCTACCGCGGAGGCATCGCGCACGTGGTTCATGCGGCTCCGCGAGCTGGCCGGCGAGCACGGGCTGAAGGAGCTTTCGATGGGGACGACGCAGGACTACGCCGTCGCTGCCGAACAGGGCGCGACGTATGTACGCGTTGGATCGATCCTCTTCCGAGACTAGGATAAGCCCGCAAATGGCGCTCGGAGACCTGTGGAGTCGCACGCTCGTCTACTTCGGCATCGCCGAGGAGGACGACGACTGGGACGACGAGGACGGCTATGCCGCCGAGGAGAGCCTCGAGCAGAGCTATCGCGAACGCCCGAACGTCCGGCGGCTGACCCCGCGCCGCCGCTCGCAGGACTTCGACGACTGGACCGAGTCGGAGTCCGACCAGCCGACGACGCGCGTCCCCGCCGTCCGTCCCTCGCGCGTCCGCGAGATGCGCCCGGCGATCGAGGCAGTGCCGAGCTCGAGCGTGAAGGTGCACCTCGTCCTGCCGCGGAGCTTCAACGACGCCCAGCAGATCGCCGACCGGTTCAAGCAGGGGATCCCCGTGATCCTCAACCTGCAGAGCGCGGACAGCGAGCTCTCGAAGCGGCTGATCGACTTCGCGAGCGGCCTCACCTACGCGCTGAACGGCGGCATGCAGCGCGTCGCGGACAAGGTCTTCCTGCTCACGCCGCGCAACGTGGAGGTCTCTGCCGAGCAGCGCGCCGCGCTGCTCGAGCGCGGCGGCTTCTTCAACCAGGCGTAGGAGAAGCCCCAGGCGGGGCGAAGGGGGCGGTCATGCTGCTCGACGCGGTCAGCGAAGTCGAGTTGTTCGTGAACGTCTTCGTGGGCGTTTACATCCTGGCGATCCTCGCGTACATCATCACGTCGTGGGTGCAGCTGCCGTATTCGCTACGGCCGGTTCAGCGCTTCCTCAGCGACCTGTGCGAGCCCTACCTGCGGCTCTGGCGGCGGCTGCTGCCGTTCGGGATGGGCCCGATCGACCTTTCCCCCATGGTCGGGGTATTCGCCCTCATCGTGGTCGAGCGGATCGTGATCGCGATCCTCGACCAGCTGCACTGAGAGGAGAGGACATGCGGTACACACCGGTCGAGCTGAGGCACCTCAAGCTGGCGCGCGCGCTGCGCGGCTACAAGCGCGCGGATACCGATCGGCTGCTCGAGGATGTCGCCGACAGCTTCGAAGAGGTCTGGCGCGAGCGCGGCGAGCTCGCGGACAGGCTCGAGGATCTCGAGGGAGCACTCGCGGAGGTCAAGCAGCGAGAGTCGCTGCTCGCGACGACGCTCGTCTCCGCCCAGAAGGCTGCCGCCGACGCGAAGGAAGCGGCGCATCGCGAAGCCGAGCTGATCGTCGCCGAGGCGCACCAGGAGGCGCGCTCGATCACGCGCGCCGCGCACGCCGAGCGGGCGCGCCTCTTCGCCGAGGCGCGGCGGATCGAGACGCTCCTGCGTGCCGCGCTCGACATGGTCGAGGAGAGCGGGGCCGCGCGACCCTCCGCCGAGCTGCCGCCCGAGCAGTGGCCGAAGCGGCAGGACACGCGGGAGTTCGAGGCCGTCACACCCGACGAGGCGCCCAAGCTGCCGCCGGTCCAGCCGGTCCCGCCCGCCGACGAGGACGATCCGCCCGCGCCGGGCCGCGACTTCGCCTGGGGGTAGAGCCCGTGCCGCGGCTCTTTCGCGTGCTGGGCTTCGGCCTCCGCGTCCACTTCACGATGCTGAGCCGGTCGCCGTTCGACCTGTGGGTCGTCGTGGCGTCGCCGTTGATCTTCGCGACCCTCGCGCACTTCCTGTTCGGCGGCGGCGGCCCGCAGATGCTCGTCGCAGCGATCGCCTCCGGCGTGATGGGGATCTGGTCGTCGACAACGGCCTCGGGGGCCGGCGCGCTACAGGCGCAACGCCGGCTCGGCGTGCTCGAGTTGCTGGTCGCTTCGCCGATGCCGTTCTGGAGCGTCCTGCTACCGATCAGCATCGCAATCTCGGCGATCGGCGTGTACTCGCTCGCGATCGGCCTGCTCTACGTGCGCCTGTTCTTCGGCGTGCCGATCGAGATCCACGACTGGCCGGCGTTCGTCGCGGCCGTGCCGGCGACGATCGCCGCGATCGGCGCGCTCGGCTTCCTGTTTGCATCTGCGCTCGTGCGCTTCCGGTCGGCCTCCATGGTCGGCAACGTGTTCGAGTGGCCGGTGTGGATGGTGTGCGGGCTGCTGATTCCCGTCTCCGTGCTACCCGGCTGGCTGCAACCGGTCTCGCGGCTCTTCGCGCCGACGTGGGGGATGAGCGCATTGAGAGGCGCGACCCTCGGGAGCGGCCACCCGTGGGCGGACATCGGCATGTGCGCAGTGCTCGCAGCCGCGTATCTGATCGCAGGCGCGCTGTGCCTTCGGTTCTTTCTGCACGCAGCCCGCGCCCGCGCGACGCTCGCACTCACCTGATGAGGAGCCTCCGCCTCCTCACCGTCGGCGGCTACATCAGCTATCGCGCGCTGTTCGGCTGGCTGAACCCGTTCATGTACACCCTGACGCTGCTGATCCCGTCGGTCACGCAGCTCGCCTTCTTCGTCTATCTGGGCAGGGCTGCCGGTGTGGCCGGTGACGGCTACTACGTGGCGGGAAACGCGCTCCTCGCGGCTGCAACACCGAGCCTGTTCGGGATGTCGCAGGCGATCGCCGGCGAGCGCTACACCCAGACGCTCGCGCTCCTCGTCGTGTCGCCGGCGAGCCGCGTCGCAGTCTTTCTCGGGCGTGCCCTTCCGGGCACGGTGAACGGCTTCGTCGTCTCGGTCTGGACGTTCGCTGTTGCGACACTGCTGTTCGGCATCGCCGTCCCGTGGAGCGCCGTGGCGCCGCTCGCGCTCACGATCGCTGCCACCTCGTTCTCCTGCGTCGGGCTCGGCCTGTTCAACGCTGCGCTCGGCCTCCGCTGGCGCGAGACGGGTGTCCTCGGCAACCTCTTCCTCTACGTCCTGCTGATGTTCGCGGGCGTCAACGTCCCGCTCGCCCGCCTCCCAGGCTGGCTCTCGACGTTTGCTCAGGGGTTGCCGGTGACGCACGGCGCGAATGCGGCGCGGCAGCTGGTCGCCGGCGCACCGTTCGGGCACGTCGCCGCGCAGATCGCGGCCGAAGCCGTCGTGGGCGCCTGTTATGCGGTTGTCGGGCTCGCCGCCCTGCGCGTGTTCGAGGTCGAAGCCCGGCGGGGCGCAACGCTCGAGGTCGCGTGATCGAGGGGCGCGTTGGCGGTACGCTCGTTTCCACACGGAAGCGGCGGGAAGGAAGACCACGTGGGCGACATCGACACCGGCGAGTTCAAGCAGCGTCTCGAGCAGGAGCGGGCTCGGCTCGCAGACGCGGTCGCGTTCCTCGAGCGCGAGAACGCGCGATCGATCGAGGACGAGCTCGGCGAGGTCAGTGCGAGCGGCCTCGACAACCACCTCGCCGACACGGCGACGGCCACGTTCGACCGGGAGCTCGAGGGGGGATTGGAA
>JAICTB010000268.1 GCA_025936595.1 Thermoleophilia bacterium
CAGCGCGTAGCGCTCGCGCAGGCGCCGCGAGCGGATCAACTCGAAGACGACGAGCACGAGCACGAGCGACGCCGCCGTCGCCGCAAGCGACACCTTCAGCGGTGTCTGCGCAGCGAGGATCATGCGCCCCCCGCCGGGACGACGCTGCGGCGGAAGAGGCCGACGAAGAGCGCGAGAAGCACCTTCGCCATGTAGTAGAAGGACCGCAGCGCGGTGATCGACGAGCGTCCGTGCTCGCGCTCGCGCATCGTCACCGGCACCTCGCAGAGCCGGAGCCGGTGCTTGATCGTCATCACCATGCCCTCCACCTCGGGATAGTCGTGCGGGTAGTCGGCAGCGAAGAGCGCGAGCGCCTTCGCATTGAGCGCCTGGAAGCCGGAGGTGGTGTCGGTGACGCGCTGCCGGGCGATCGCCGAGACGATCAGCGCGAGCAGCCTGATCCCGACCCGGCGTGTCGCCGACGAGCGATATCCCTGATCGCCGGCGAACCTGGAGCCGACGGCGATGTCGGCCTCGCCCGCGAGCACCGGCGCAAGCACCTTCGGCAGCTGCGACGGGTCGTGCTGGCCGTCGCCGTCGCAGCGCACGACGAGCTCGTAGCCGTTCTCGTGCGCGTAGCGGAAGCCGGTCTGCACGGCGCCGCCGATGCCGAGGTTGAAGGGCAGCTTGACGACGTGCGCGCCGTGCTCGAGCGCGACCTCGGCGGTGCGGTCGAGCGAGCCGTCGGAGACGATGACGACGTGCAGGCCCGGGTCGAACGCGCGCAGCTCCTCGATCACCCGCCCGACGTTCCGCTCCTCGTTGTAGGCGGGCACGATCGCAATGCGTCTCAGATCAGCCGACACGGGATTCCTCTCGCAGGCCGATCAGCTCGAGCAGGCGACGCGCGCGGTGGCGATAGGTGTGCTCGTCGAGCACGCGCTCGCGCGCCCGCCGGCCCAGATCCTCCGCCTGCCCTGGGTCCGCGAGCAGCTCGCGGTAGGCGTCCGTCGCCTGCGCCGCGTCCTCGACGACGACGAGCTCGGATCCCGGCTCGAACCAGCGCTCGATTCCAGCGACGGGGTTCGCCACGATCGCGGCGCCGGCGGAGGCGAGCTCGAACGGGCGGCACGACGACGAGGCGTAGACGGTCGCGTGCGAGCGGCGCGTGATGCAGAGGTTGACGCGCGCCGCCGAGATCGCGCGCGCGAACGTGTTGAAGGGGACGTCGCCGAGCAGGCGCGCGTTCCCGGTGTCGCCCTGGAAGTCGCGGCCGCCGAGCGCGAAGTCGACGTCCGTGAGCGTGCGTGACGGCTCGCCGACCATCGCCTGCATCCAGTCGCGGCGGAACTTGTCGCCGTAGCCGTAGAAGAACACGTCCACCTCCTTCTCGACCGCCTGCGGTGCGAAGAAGTCCGGGTCGGCGGCCCAGAAGACCGCCTCGGCGCGCCGCGCGCCGAGCTCGCGCAAGCGCTCGAGCCCGCCCTCGGAGTTCGAGATCACGAGGTCGTACTCCGACGGGTCGGCCTGGTGGTACCAGTTGAAGCCCGTGTCCATGCCGCCGAACTCCGGCAGGCTCATCGGCACGTCCCCGTCGTAGAAGACGATCGGCAGGTCGTAGCGCTCGCGCAGGTACGACGGGATTCCGCGCAGGTGTGCCATCGGCACCGTGAAGACGAGGAGCGCGTCGGGGCGCTCGCGCGCGACGAGCCGGTCGAGATGCTTACGCCAGCGGGGCGTCACCCAGCGCCACACGGCCTCGCGGGTCATGCGGTCGCCGAACCCGTCCTCCGGGTCGTCCTCGGCGCGGCGCAGGTGCGTGTCCCCCTTCAGCCGCGCGACGGCATCGCGGGCGCGGGCGAACGACTCGCCCTCGAGATAGGTCGGGTTGGGGGCCGTGCGCCACCACGGGGACTCGACCGGCCGCCCGCGATAGGGCGTCACGACGAGGTCGGCACCCTCCTCGTAGAGGCCCTTCCAGAGCTGCCACCACGCCGGGGTGCAGCCGTAGCGAAAGTCGAGGTCGACCGCGGAGGCGGCGAGAAGGAGCTTCACGCCCGGAAGTGTCTCAGAGCCGCATTACGGCGCCGTAAAGCCAGACTCAGCCTCCTGCACTCAGTAGGCGCCGCGCTGGGAGAACACCGCCCACGGCGTCTTGAAGAGGATCGTCACGTCGAGCCAGATCGACCAGTTCTCGAGGTAGTAGAAGTCGAGCCGGACGAGGTCGTCGAAGGTGAGATCCGAGCGGCCGGCGACCTGCCACAGGCCGGTCAGCCCGGGCAGCACGTTGTAACGGCGGCGGTGCCAGGCCTCGAGACGCTCGAAGTCGCGCAGCGGCAGCGGCCGCGGCCCGACGAGGGACATCTCACCGCGCAGCACGTTCAGCACGTTCGGGATCTCGTCGATCGAGAGCCGGCGCAACAGGCGCCCGACCGCGGTCACGCGCGGGTCGTCGCGGATCTTGAACAGCGGCCCGGTCGCCTCGTTCGCATGCTCGAGCCCCGCCTTCTGCCCCTCGGCGCCGCGCACCATCGTCCTGAACTTGAGCATCTCGAACGGTCGCTCGGCGAGCCC
>JAICTB010000253.1 GCA_025936595.1 Thermoleophilia bacterium
CGCGTCGCGGTGATGCGAGGCGGCCTCCTGCAGCAGCTCGATCCGCCGCAGCGGCTCTACGACCGCCCCGCGAACCTGTTCGTCGCGACGTTCATCGGCAGCCCGTCGATGAACCTCGTCGAGGGGACGATCGAGCGGGCGGGCGCCGGCTACCAGTGCCGGATCGGCAAGCAGGCGCTCGCGATTCGCCACGGCGGCGTGGGGATCGATCGCCACGTCGGCAAGCGCGTCGCGCTCGGCGTGCGGCCGGAGCAGATCGAGCACGCCGCGCTCGTCCCGGAGTGCCCCGCCGGCGCGAGACTCACCGGCGTCGTCCGTCTCACGGAGGCGCTCGGCTCCTCGATGCTCGCGCACGTCGAGATCGAGGCGCGGCCGGTGGTGCACGAACAGGTGCTCGAGAACGCGGCTGACGACGCCGTCGTCGCCGAGGGCCTCCGCAGCGACCAACGGTCCGAGCGAACAACGCTTGTCTGCTCGTTCGATCCCAGCGCCGAAGTCTCCGCCGGCGACCGAGTGGAGCTCGCGATCGACATGCGGCGGCTGCATTTCTTCGATCTCGAATCGGGCGACGCGCTCGAGCTCGGCGATTGAATCCGACCGGGACGTTTGTCGCTAAGGTCGGTGCGTGTCTCCTGGGGGGCAGACACGGGCGGGGCGGAGCGCGGGATGAGGCTGCGCACAATCCGGCCGGAGCGGCAGTTGGCGGTGGATCTCGGGACCGCGAATACGGTGGTCTTCCGCCGCGGTGAGGGGATCGTGTTGTTCGAGCCGTCCGTCGTCGCGATCGACGAGCGAACGCAGGAGGTTCATGCGGTAGGCGACGAAGCGCGGCGGATGATCGGCCGGACACCGGCCCACATCCGCGCAACGCGGCCACTGCGCCACGGGGTGATTGCCGACTTCGCGGTGACCGAGCAGATGCTGCGGCGGTTCCTCGGCAGCGTCATCGGGCGGCGTACCTCGCGTTCGGAGGTGATGGTCTGCGTCCCGAGCGGGGTGACCCAGGTGGAGCGTCGGGCCGTGGAAGAGGCGACGCTTGCCGCTGGCGCCTCGCGCGCGTTTCTGATCGAAGAGCCGCTTGCGGCCGCGATCGGTGCCGGGCTGCCGGTGAGCGAGTCGCGCGGTTCATTCGTCCTCGACGTCGGCGGCGGCACGAGCGAAATGGCCGTGACGTCACTCGGCGGCATGGTCGTCGCTCACTCGATCCGCGTCGGCGGCTACGAGCTCGACGAGGCGATCGTGCGCGCCCTGCACGAGCAGCATCGTCTGCAGGTCGGTCAGGAGCAGGCCGAGGCGTTGAAGATCGCGATCGGAAGCGCGGTCGAAGGAGTCGACGTCCCGCCGGTCGCCGACATCGCGGGTCGCGCGACCACCTCGGGCCTTCTGCAACGCATCACCGTCGATTCGGACCTGGTGCGGGCCGCGCTCGGACGGCCACTTGCCCAGATCGTCGACGCGGTCAAGAGCGTCCTCGAGCGGACCCCGCCCGAGCTCGCATCCGACATCGCCGACGGCGGCCTGACGCTCGTCGGCGGAGGGGCGCTCCTGCGTGGCTTCGACCAGTTGCTCCGCAGGGAAACAGGACTCGCAGTGACCGTGGCGGAGGAGCCGCTGACGACCGTCGCCCGGGGTGCGGGTCAGGCGCTCGAGGAACTGGCAACGCTCACAGGGACTTCCGCCACGAGGTCGAGGTTCGGTCGGGGCCGCTGAGCGCGGCCGCGCTCACCTGATCCGCAGCTGGAGGCTGAAGCGGTGCTGGCGCGGAGCCCAGATGCGGAGCAGCGCGCCGCGCTTGAGGCGAAGCGTCCGCACAAAGATGCCGTCGTCGTTTGTCAGCCGGACGCGCCCGACCTTCTCCCATTCATTCCGGTGGAGCACCTCGAGTTGGTACGGCTTGCGCCCGTGCCGTCCGCCGCGGACCTGGCCCCAGAGGACCGTCTGGAATCCCTTTCGCCGCATTTCTGCGAACGGCAGCTTGAACCCCACCAGCGAGAGCTTCGGGCGACCGTCCGCAAAGACAAGCCCGGTCTGGAAGCGGCTGAGCGAGACCTCGTCCTGGTAGAGGTACTGGATCAGCATCGTCACCCGCGCCAGCCGCCACGCGCGGAGCGCGGCAAGGCTGAGCATGGTGCCCTGCCTCTTGAGCGAAACGCCCAGGAAGGTGTCCGGCGGATTCGTCTGGTAGCCGTACTCGGTGAGCCAGACCGGTTTCGGCCCGAAGTAGCGCCGGACGAGGATGAGGAGTTTCGGGAGCGTCGCCATCGTGATCGACGGGCAGTTCTTGCAGCCGCCGCTCGACGGTGTTTCCCGCGGCGACGAGGGATACGGGTGGTGCGCGTACGCGTCGAGCTTGGCGTGTGCGGCCGCCATGCCGCGGAGCCAGGCGACGGGTGCAACACCGCCGAGCCCTCCGCGCGGAGCCGTCACGCCGCCGCCGACCCGAGCCCTCCGCAGCACGGCGTGGATCCCTTCGTAGCCGGGGTTGAGCAGATGCTGGACGTAGATCGCCGATCTCGTCGGCCTGAGCCAGAGGGGCTTGTTCGGCTCGTTCCAGATCAGCCAGTAGCGAACCCAGGGGTAGCGCCGGGCGACCGCGGTCGCGAAGCGCCGAAAGTCCCGAGGGTGCGGCGGGGCGAAGTTCGGCGCGCGACCTCCGTTCGCCCATGCCGGCGTCCCGACCAGCGTGAGCACGGGCGTGAGGCCATAGCGGCGGAGGCCGCGCAGGATCCGGTCGGCCCGATGCCAGTCGTAGGCCCGATCGCGCGGTGAGGTCGGGTCCTTCGGACGCTTCGGCGCAACCTGGTTCCAGCGCAGCGTGAACCGCACGAACGGCACGCCGAGCCGCTTGAACGTCGCGAGCCGCTGGTTGAGCGTCCCCGGGCCGAACTCCAACCACGCGTCGTCCTGGATCCCGTAGCGAATCCCTCTCGACGCC
>JAICTB010000160.1 GCA_025936595.1 Thermoleophilia bacterium
CCGGTGCTCGGCTCGAACGTCGGCGGCATCCCCGACCTCGTCACCGACGGCGTCGACGGGGTGCTCTTCGAGCCGACGCCGGAGGGAATCGCGCAGGGGCTGCGCCTGCTCGGCGACGCCGTCGCGCTGGAGCGCCTGGCAGCGAACGCGCGCGCCGCCGGCGAGCGGTGGCTCGTCACGCCGGAGGAGTACGCCGCGCGCATGCGGGAGCTGGTCGACGCGTGAGGCTCGTCGTCGTCACACAGCGTGTCGATCCGGACGATCCGGCGCTCGGGGCGACGGTGCCGATGCTGCGGGCGCTCGCGGCGCGTGTCGACGAGCTCGTTGTGCTCACGCTTGCCTCGCGTGAGGCGGGGCTGCCGGCGAACGTGCGGGTCAAGTCGATCGCGGCGCCGAACCAGGCGCTGCGCGGGCTGCGGTTCGCGGCGGCCCTCGCGCCGGAGCTGCGCACCCGGCCGGTCGCGGTGCTCGCGCACATGTCGCCCATCTACGCCGTGCTCGCGGCGCCGTTGGCGCGCCCGCTGCGTGTGCCGCTCCTGCTCTGGTTCACGCACTGGCGGGCGTCGCGGATGCTGCGTGCGGCCGAGCGCGTATCGACACGCGTCCTCACGGTCGACCGCCGCTCGTTCCCGCTCGCGTCGCGCAAGGTCGTGCCGATCGGGCACGGCATCGACGTGTCCGCGATCCCGTGCGTCGAGCAGGCTGACGGCGCGCTGCGGCTGCTCGCACTCGGCCGCACCTCGCCCGCGAAGGGGCTCGACACGATCGTCGACGCGGTGTCGCTCCTGCCCGATGCGCCCGTCGAGCTCGAGCTGCGCGGCCCGTCGCTGACCGCCGAGGAGCGTGCGTACCGTGCGCGGCTCGGGCGCGTCGAGGACGCGGTCCCCCGGAGCGAGATCGCCGCCGTCTATCAGCGAGCCGGAGCCCTGGTCAACAACATGCGGAGCGGCGCACTCGACAAGGTCGTCTTCGAGGCCGCGGCCGCGTGCCTGCCGGTGCTCGTGTCGAATCCCGGCTTCGACGAGCTCGTCGCCGGCATCGAGCCTGCCCTGATGTTCCCGCAGGACGACGCGCGCGCACTCGCCGAGCGCATCCGCGCTCTCGTCGCAGCCGGCCCCGCCGCACGCCGGGGAATCGGGCGTGAGCTGCGAGCGCGTGTGGAGCGCGACCACTCGGTCGAGCACTGGGCGGACCGGGTCGTCGAGGCGCTCGGATGACGCGCGTCCTGCACGTGCAGAAGGTCTCCGGCATCTCGGGCTCGGAGGCGCATCTGCTCTCGCTGCTTCCCGGCCTGCGCGGGCTCGGCTTCGACGCCGAGATGCTCGTGCTGCACGAAGGCGAGGCCGGGGCCGCCGCGTTCGTCGACGCGATGCGCGCGGCGGAGGTGCCGACCTCGTCGCTGCGGTTGCGTTTCGACGTCGACCCGCTCGTCTTCGCGCGGCTCCTCGGCCGTCGCGGCGACATCGTCCACACGCATCTCGTGCATGCAGACGTGCTCGGGCTGCCGGCGGCGGCGCTCGCTCGCGTGCCCGTGCGCGTGTCGACGAAGCACGGGTTCAACGAGTTCAGGGCGAACCGGGCCTTTGCCGCCGCCGACCGGCTCGCAGCGCGGTTCGCGCACCGCCAGATCGCAATCTCGGCGGGTCTCGCGCACTACCTGGCGGAGACGCAGGGATACGCGAGTGATGCGTTCACGGTCGTGCACTACGGGATCGACGCCGGAGCCGAGCCGCCGCCGCCGCCGCCCGCGCCGCGTCTCGTCGCGGTGGGACGGCTGATCCCGATCAAGGGCTTCGACGTCCTGTTGCAGGCGTTCGGACGCGCGCGCGTCGACGTGCCGGAGCTGACCCTGGAGCTCGCGGGGGCGGGACCGCTCGACCTCGAGCTGCGCGCCGCCGCGCCCGAGGGCATGGCGCTGCTCGGCCGCGTTACGCCGATCTCTGCCGTCTACGAGCGCAACGCGATCGTCGTCGTCCCCTCGCGCGGCGAGGGCTTCGGCATGGTCGCGCTCGAAGCCGCCGAGCGCGGGCGCGCCGCAATCGTCTCCGGCGTCGGTGGGTTGCCGGAGATCGTCGAGCACGAACGGACCGGTCTCGTCGTCCCGCCCGGTGACGTCGAGGCGCTGGCCGCCTCGATCGTCTCGCTCGCGCGGGATCCGGAGCGTGTCGCCGTGCTCGGCGCGGCCGCGCGGCGGCGTGCCCTCGATCAGTTCTCGTCGGCGGCGGCGACCGAAGGCGTCGCGCGGGTGTATCGAGAGGAGCTCACGAGACGCTCCACGGCGCCCGCAGCGAGCAGCACGAGCAGGAAGTCGAACGGCACGCGGTAGCGCGTCGTCCCGGCGAAGATCATCGCCGCGACCGTGTTGTAGGCGAGGAGCAGGACCGCGAGCAGGACGAACACGCGGTCGAGTGCAAATGCGAGCCCGGCGAGCGCGAGCACCATCACCGGGATCGTCCAGACCGGCTCGGCGAACCGCCGCGCCTCGTCGCGCCACGTGCCGGCGCCCGAGCGGCCCTGCGTCTCGTGCACGCGCGGGTCCCAGAGAAGCTGCGCCGACTGTCCCGCGAGCTTTGCCTTCTCGCCCGGATGGTGCTCCATGTAGCGCACGGCGAGATTCTCGAACCGGTTCATCTGCGCGCACTCGTCGACCGGGGGATAGGTCCCGGTCTGGTGGTAGATCGCCGCGGCGTCCTCCGGGGTCGGCGGGAACGACGAGGGCTGCGGAACGTCGTCGATCCACTTGCCCGCCGCGAGCGTTGCGTACGTGTTCGGGTTGTTCGCCTTCCATAGCGCGCGGGCGTCGGTCGTGATCGCGAAGCAACCGAGCTGCACGTCGTTGCGCACGAGCCACGGCGCGACGACGACGCCCGCCGTGACCAGGATCGCGACGGTGCCGAGCACACGGGTGCCGGGCCGGATCAGGAGGATCGCGGCGAGCAGGACCGGCACGAGCACGAGCCGAGAGTTTCCGAGGATCGCGAGCCCGCACAGCGCGCCGAGCAGCACGCGGAGGAGCAGCGAGTCGCGCCGCAACGCGAGGAGTGTCACGAAGACGATGGCTGCGAGCACGACCTGGTCCGTGATCTCGCGGTTCACGTGCACGTCGTGCCAGATCAGGTACGGATTGAGCGTCGCGACGATCGCCGCGAGCGCAGCGAGCCGTGGCACGATCAGTCGCGCGCTCAGGTAGACGAGGACGGCCGTCGCGGCGGCGAGGACGATCTGCGCGACGCCGACGACCTCCCACGACCGTCCGAAGATCCAGTACAGCGGGACGAGGAAGTAACCGTAGAGCGGCTGCGTCGAGGCGGACGGGTGCCCGGCGACGAAGCCGAACGTCCCAGACGCGACGAACGTGCGCGCGAAGTCGTCGCTCTTCTCGGTGTAGGCGCTGAGGATCGCCCCGCGCTCGGCCGCGAGGACCACGAGACGCGGCACGACCGCGGCCGCGACGACGAGGACGGTCCAGAAGGTTGATCGGTGATTACCGCCGTTGCGGGGAGGGTCTGCACCAAGCGGGGTGGTCGACGTGACCGAGGTCAAGGCCGGTTGGCCTTGGCGGCGGGCGCAGCGGGCGCAGCGGGCGCGATGCGCCGTGTGCAGGCCCCCATCCGCGACAGCGGTGAATTGCCGATCGACCATCTATTGCGTGGTGACAAGATGCGCATGGTGGAGGGCCTTGAACGCTACGCCGTCGTCTCCTGCCACGTCGAGCGACCGCTCGACGACCGCGTGTGGGCCGCGTTCGAGCGACTGCTCGCCCGGCGTCCCGGCGGGTTCGCGATCACGGCGCTGATCCGCCCGCCGCATGCCGGCTCCGGCGAGGACGCCGAGCTCTGGCTCGACCGCGCGCGCCGCGCCGCCGAGCTGGGGCCGCTCGGCCATCACACGCACTGGGGCGGACCGACGCAGGCGCGACCGGTGGCGCCCGGCGACGCGGCGGAAACCGTGCGGAAGGAGGCCGCCTGGTTGCGTGCACACGCGCTCGAGCCGCGTTATTTCTGCGGCGGCGGCTGGTATCTCGACGAGCCGGTCGCGGAGACGCTGGCCTCGCTCGGCTACGTCGACTGCTCCGCGACGACGTTTCGCCAGGACTACCTCGCGCCCGGCGCACCGCGGCTCCAGCTGCCGGGGCCGCGCCGCGTGCGCCTGCCGAGCGGCGCCGAGCTGCTCGAACTGCCGGCGACGCATTCGGTCGGGATGCTCGGCCGGGGGCTGCTGCGGCTCCGGGGGCTCGTGCACGTGCACTTCCACGACTGGGAGCTCGCAGACCGCCGGCGTGCGACCGCCATCGCGTCGCTCCTGCGCGTGCTCGGGCTCCTGCGACACCCGCTCTCGGCCGACGAGCTCGCCCATCGCGGCGCACGCGCGGCGGAGATCTCCTGGGCCGAAGCTACGATCGCCTCGTGAGCATCAGCCGCCCGGCCGACGACGTCCGCGCCGTCCGGCCGTACCTCTTCTCGGCGTCGCCCTTCCGGACGCTCGCACGCCGGGTGGCATCGATTGCGGCGCTCGCCGCCATCGACATCGGAGGTCTCGTGATCGGCCTCTACGGCGCGCTTGCGATCCGGTCGCTGCTCTTCGATCCGAAGCCCGTTCTCTGGGGGCTCCTCTGGAACCACGAGACGGACTGGCTCGCGTTTCTGATCCTGCTGCTCGTGCTCGTCTTCTGGCGCGCCGGCCTGTACGCGCCGCGCGAGCTACGCGAGGGCGCGGGCCGGGTCGTGCCGAGCGTCTTCCTCGTCTCGGCGCTCGCGCTCGCGTTCGCCGTCGGCACCGGCCAGCACTTCACGACCTTCGGCCTCTACGTCGTCGGCGCGGTGCTCGTGGCCGCCATGATCGGCCTCTTCCGCGCGAGCTACGAGCTCGTCACCGGTTCCGTGCTCCGCGCCGTCGGCGTGCGCCGCAGGGCGGTGCTCGTCGGCGACGAGAGCGCGCGGCGCCACCTGCGCGAGACGCTCGGGACGAGTCGAGGTGGCATCGTCTACGAGTTCGCCGGCGAGATCGACCCGGGCCCGATGGTGGAAGCCACACTGGCCGGCCCGCAGCTGGACGAGCTGATCGTCGCCGACGCGGGACTCGACGAGGCGCGGCTGCTCGAGATCGTCGACGCTGCCCACCGGCGCGGCGTCAAGGTGCGCGTCGCGCCGCGCACGACCGAGCTGCTGATCGAGCGCGGCGAGTACGTCCCGGGGCACGGCATCCCGCTCTTCGAGCTGCGGCCGCCGATCTTCGCGGGCACCGACTGGGCGACGAAGCGAACGTTCGACCTGGTCGTCGGCGCGCTGATCGTCGTCGGCGGGCTGCCCGTCTGGCTGCTGATCGCGGCCGCGATCAAGCTCACGTCGCGCGGGCCGGTCCTCTATTCGGACCGCCGCGTCGGGCTCGCCGAGCGACCGTTCGAGATGCTCAAGTTCAGGACGATGGTGCGCGGCGCCGAGGGGCAGAAGGCGGGGCTCGAGCATGCGAACGAGGCGACCGGGCCGCTGTTCAAGATCCGCGACGACCCGCGCGTGACCGCG
>JAICTB010000174.1 GCA_025936595.1 Thermoleophilia bacterium
CCCGCCACACCGAGCACCTCGGGATACGCCGCCGGGTAGACCTGCGTGGTCGTTCCGTAGTTGCCGGCTGCTGCCACCATTACGACACCGTGACTGTGTGCGTACTGCACGGCGCTCTGCAGCGTGGTGCTCGATGACGTGAAGCCGAGGCTCATGCTGATCACCCGGGCGCCGTGGTCGGTCGCCCAGGTGATGCCGCTCGCGACGCTCGAGAAGGAGCCCACCCCGCCGCTGTCGATCACCTTGACCGGCATCAGCGAGCAGCTCCAGCAGTAGCTCGCAACACCAATCCCGTTGTTGCTGCGCGCGAGCGCAACGCCGGCCGCGAGGGTTCCGTGACCGTCGGTGTCCGTCGTGTTGGAGTTGCCGGCGAGCGTGTTCCACCCGGGGACAAGCGCGCCCTGAAGATCGGGCTGGGTCGGATCGACGCCGGTGTCGAGCACGGCCACGACCACGTTCGCGGAGCCGCGCGTCAGATCCCACGCCTTCGGCGCGCCCACCTTCACCTGCGCCCACTCGTTCGGCCACCAGTAGTCGTTCGGTGCCGTGTCGAACAGTTGCGCTTGCGCGTCGGCGTCGACGAACGCGACCGCCGGATCGGCGCGGAGCTGACGGAGCGCGACGGCGGCGCGTACAGAGCCGACGTTGACGACGTGGACGCCGAGGTCGGGGATAGAGCCAATCTCGTTCGCGCCGACGTGCGCAAGGGCACCTGAGCGCGCCGCGACGGATGCCTGCGGGCGGAACTTGACGAGCAAGCGGCTCGTCCCACCGGATTGCGCGGGAGCGGCGGCGACGAGCGCGGTCAGGACGATCGACGCTCCGGCGATACGCCGGACGGACGGCAGGAGGCTCATGGCGGCGGCACCTCGTAGACGGGGTTGACGGCGTTGTCTTCATCGACAAAAACGACGAAAATGTCATCCGTCTGGGCGCCTCGTTCGAGGGATTCGCGCGCGTTCAGAGCTGAAGGGAGAAGGAAGGACGGGCCTCCCTTCTCCCCTCCCACGGGTGGTCGTCGTCTGCGGGCTAGCGGGGGAACGCCACGGAGAGCGGCTCGCCGAAAAGCGCGGACACGAAGTCTTCTCCCGTCGGGTCCTGGGTGATCGTCTGCCCGTTGCCGTTGTCGGAGGCGGACGTCCACATGTGGCCGCCGACCAGGATGTTGTCGAGGTAGACGAAGCCCTGGCCGACGTCGCTTCCCTCGTCGAACACGATCGCCAGCGAAGCGATGGTGCCGGGCGGAAGTGTCCCCAGGAACGACTTCTGCTGGAAGGTGCGGCCGTTCGGTGCGGTGGCCGTACCGCCGTCGACCATCTCCGCGCAGCCGACGAAGACGGTCTGCCTCGAGGCCGGATCCGTCGTCATCGGCGGCTGAATGCGGACGTTGAAGCGCGGTGCGCCGGCGCCGCAGTGCCCGTCGGTGCCGTACCAAAAGCCGAGCGGCAGGACGGCGCTCGTGTCCTGGCCCTCGAACCCCTTGATCACGGCGACGCCGGCCGCGAACGTCGCGGTCGGCACCATCTTCTGGAAGTACAGGGCCTGATTCGCGCCGCTGCCGCTGTCGGGCAAGCCTTCGCCGGCCTTCCAGGCCGAGTACGAATGCTCGCCGAAGCCACTCGGATGGAGCGTGTAGGTCCCTGCCGCCGCCGCGAGCGGTGCTATGAGCGCAGCCGTCGCCAGCAGAACGAGGAAACGTCCCACGGTCTTACCTCCTTGAAGGGTCTTGAGGGAGCGTCGAGACCTCGCCCCGACTACGCGAGATGCGCTCGTTGTCGGATGCCTTGTTGCGCGAGGTGGCCATGGTCCAAACCAGCGCGCTGACCGACTGATCAGTCACCAATCCTCTAAGGCAACGCTTGGTCCCGCATGATTTGATCAGCGGCCATCGCGCGGCAAACGTTGAGCGAATCCGCCTCGAGGCGGGCCTTCCTCGTCTCGTCGGCAGGAGCCGTGGCGATGCTCACGCGCACCCGGCAGGCGGCCGCCTCATCGGGCGACGACGGCACAGCAGCGACTACGTCCCGCTACCAGTCGCGTCCCGATCTGACGCCACCGCTCCTCTCCGTCGAGCACCAGGCTCCCGGGGCCGCCAACGGCTACGTGCTCGTCGCTCCGTTCACGGGAACGAACCACGGCACAGCCCTGATCGCGGACAACACCGGCGAGCCGGTCTGGATCTACCAGAGCACGAAGCTGGTGATGAACTTCCGCGTGCAGACGCTCCGCGGAAAGCGCGTGCTCACCTGGTGGGAAGGCAAGGTCGATGACGGCTATTTCGCCGGTGAGTGCGTGATCGCCGACGAGTCGTACCGGGTGCTCAAACGCTTCTCGGCCGGAAACGGGCTGCAGGCGGAGGTACACGAGTTCCTGATCACCTCCCGCAACACGGCGCTCATCAGCATCAACGGCTTCGTCCCCGCCGACCTCAGCGCCTACGGCGGCCCGCAGGACGGCACGGTCGTCGAAGGCGTGATCCAGGAGATCGACATCGCCACGGGCAACGTGCTGCTCGAATGGCACAGCCTCCAGCACGTCGGGCTGGACGAGACATCGTTCCCCGTGTCCGGCACGTGGGACTACTTCCACCTCAACTCGATCGAGGTCGATGTGGATGACAACCTGATCGTCTCGGCCCGCTATCCGTCCGCGGTCTACAAGCTCGACCGCAGGAGCGGTGAGGTGATCTGGCGCCTTGGCGGCACGAAGAGCGACTTCGAGCTCGGGCCGGGAGCAACGTTCTGGTTCCAGCACGACGCGCGCGCTCGGCCGGGTGGTCTCCTCTCGCTCTTCGACGACGGCGCCGAGGCGCTCGACCACGCCCCCGAACCGGTCTCCCGTGCGATCGTGCTCTCGGTGGACGCCTCGGCGATGAAGGCCGAGCTCGTCCGGGAGCTGCGGAACCCGAACGGGTCGCTGACGGTCGCGATGGGGAGCGCGCAGCTTCTCCACACCGGCGGCTACTTCGTCGGCTGGGGGACCGTCCCCGAGGTGTCGGAGTTCGGCCCGGACGGCTCGCTCGTCTTCGACGCGATCTTTCCCGGCGGCCAGTCGTGCTATCGCGCGTTCCGCGCGCAGTGGGCGGGGCGGGCCGCCGGTCGGCCGGCAGTCGCCGCCGTGCCGAACACGAACGGGTCGATCGACGTGTACGCGAGCTGGAACGGCGCCACGCGCATCTCCCACTGGCGCGTCGACGGCGGCGACACGGCGACCGCTCTCACCGGCTTCAAGGTCATGCCGCGCTCGGGCTTCGAGACGCGAATCCGCCTCACGCGCCGCCCGCGGCATGTCGCCGCCGTCGCGCTCGACGCAACCGGCAAGGTGCTGGGCACCTCCCAGGTCATCGCCACCTAGCTCGGCTGAAGCAGCGCGACGACGTGCTGGAGGAGCTTCCAGGTGACGTCCGGGTTGGCGAGTGCGAATTCGCGAAAGTCGTAGAACGGGATCTCCAACACGCGGAGGTCGGTCGTAGCCGTGACGGTCGCGGTCCGCTCGCCTTCGCCGACGAGCGCGAGCTCGCCGAAGTGGTCGCCCGGCTTCAGGGTCGCGACGACGTTGCCGCCGACCGAGACGGTTGCCTCACCGTCGGCGAGGACGAAGAACCCGATGCCGCTCATCGTTCCCTCCTGCACGGGCGTGGACCCCGGTTGCAGCAGCCGCTCACGAAAATGAGCCGCGAGCTTCTTCAGCTGCCGGCGATCGAGGTCGGCGAAGAGCGGCACGCGCTTCAGGTCATCGGTCAGATCCGGCATCGCTCGACGATCCTACTGCGGTGCGATCGGCCGTTCCTGCCGGGGTGACCGCCTGGGTCGACCGGGGTCACCTACGTCGCGAGCAGCCAGCGAGCACGATGCTCCTGCGGAGGGCCTTCCGGCTCGGCGTCCGGCTTCCACAGGAGCCGGCCGCAGGGCGACAGGGCGTCCGCGAGGTGCCGCGCCGGCGACTGCGGGCGCTCTTCGGTTGACTCACCGGTCAAGCACGGCCGATTCGCTGGGGTTCAACGTCCCCGCAAAAGGGGACATCGCGGCTCCCATGGAGCGGACCGAACTCGAGCGGTTGCGGCAGAACGAGGAGACGTTCGCGCGCGCAAACGAGCAGATTCGCAATGCGGCGGAGCGCCTCAACGTTGATCCCGTCCCGTTCCTCTGCGAGTGCTCAGCAACGAACTGCACCGACCTGATCCACCTGACGCTGGACGCCTACCGGACAGTGCGCAAGAGCAACGGCTTCATGATCCGCCCCGGTCATGACGACCCGCATGTCGAAACGGTGGTCGAGGATCACGGGACGTACCAGGTCGTCGAGAAGTTCCGGTAGCACTCCGCCGCCGTCTCGACTCGCGCTCAGGAACGTGGGTCGGCCGACTCGACCAGATCGCGCGTCTCCGCATGCTTCTCGACGACGACGTACCGCTCGGTTCGCTCAACCACGTCTTCGATCCCGGGGATCTCGTGTCCCGGCAAGAGGGCGAAGAGGCGCGGGTTCTGCCGGATCCGCTCGTACTCGTCGAGCTTCAACTCGATCCGTGACGTGCACTGGTCGTTCGCGCACTCACAGACCAGATCGAGATTCCCGCCCCACCGATCGGTCAGCTCCACGATCCGTTCGTTGACCTGACGGAAGAGGATCTCATTTTCGGCAAGACGCTCCTCACGCGGGGTCATACCTCGGCTCTTGCCCGCGGGACGCGCGGCTAACCGTGCAGGTTCGCGTCCAGGTCCGACCACGCAGGAGACGACGTACGCGACTGCGGGGCGCGATCGCCATACTGAGATCGTGAAGCAGATCGCGACGATGCGCGTCTCGCAGGCTGCGGCTCGCTACGGGGAGCACGCACCGATGGCGACCGCGTGCTGCAACGCCTGTCGCACCTGCGTTCAGACGAACCTGATCGGGATCGCGGTCGGGGCCGTCAGTTACGCGGGTGTGGCTGTCAGTAGATTCCTTCGCCGCCGCAACTTCTGAACGACTGAGACCACGAGAGCGGGCCTCGCGGGCCTCGAATCTGGCCTGGACAGAGGAGCCGACGCGCGGACTCGAACCGCGGACCCCTTCATTACGAGTGAAGTGCTCTACCAGCTGAGCTACGTCGGCGTGTGCCTGAAAGGGCGCGCCCAGTGTAGCCGCGAAGCTGTCTTACTTCCCGTGCCCGTGGCCCGGA
>JAICTB010000176.1 GCA_025936595.1 Thermoleophilia bacterium
ACGACGTGCACCGGGATGCGGATCGTGCGCGCCTTGTTGGCGACGCCGCGCTGCACCGCCTGGCGGATCCACCAGGTCGCGTAGGTCGAGAACTTGAAGCCCTTGCGCCAGTCGAACTTCTCCGCAGCGCGGATCAGGCCGAGCACACCTTCCTGCACGAGGTCGCCGAGCGTGATGCCCTGCGTCTGATAGCGCTTCGCGATCGAGACGACGAGCCGCAGGTTGCAGTTGATCATGCGCTCCTTGGCCGCCATGTCGCCCTTCTCGATGCGCTTGGCGAGCTCGACCTCCTCCGCCGCGGTGAGCAGCGGATAGCGGCCGGCTTCGTTCAGGAACATCTGGAACGAGTCGGTGGTGTAAAGGCCGATGCCGATGCTCAGGTCGAGCTCGGGCTCCTCTTCCGCGTCCGGTGCGACGTCGTGCACAAGAAGCTCGTGGGCGAGCGCTTCCGCCTCGGCCTCATCGAGATCGTGTGTGAGCACGGCGTCCGCGACATCGGCAGGGGCGAGCGCCCCGTGCTCGGTACGGAGGAGCAGCAGCGCGTCGAGCGCTTCGGCCACAGCCGGGGTCATGCTGATTTCGGTCAACGAACTCCTTCAGTCTTCGAGGAAGACGGGCCGCGCGGTTTTTGCGCTTCGACCGTCAAACCTTTCAACGGCGGGAATGGCCGTACCATTCCCCTGATCTGTGCTGGGCGGTACCTAACTTAGTAACAGTCTGTTACAAGACTGTTAGGACGTCAATTGAGCGGTGGTTAAGGGGCGGTGCGGTCGTTCGCGACAAATGCCGCATGCGTCACCGGCATCAGTCGCTCGAGGAACGTCTCTGCAGCCTTTGCGAACTCGCGGATCTCGAACTGGGCGAACTCCGAGTTCCGCAGGGAGCAGAAATGCATCAGCGAACGGGGATTACAGCTCCAGTAGTAGGTGGTGTACATGTTGAGCGGGAGCACCGAGCGGGCGACCTCCTTCGCGACGCCCAGCTCCAACATTCGCTCGTAGGCGGCAAAAGCCTCCGCCGATTGCCGCTTGATCTCCGCCCGCGCGGCGCGCTTCGTCTCCTCGTCGACCGGCTCGAAGGTATAGGCACCGGGCTTTCCGACCTGCGTGCGGACGTTGTCCGGGATGTAGAACTCCGCCTGCATCTTCGAATAACGCCCTGACCACTCGTTGTACGCATGGCCGGCGCGGTGACGGTGGTGCTCGCGCACGACGAAGATCGGCGCCTTGATGATGAAGCGGAAGTATCCGTGCTCGAACGGCGAGCCGTGGTGGTCGCGCATGAGGAAGCGGATCAGGCCTTCGTCCCGCTCGGTCAGCTCCTGGGAGGCCTGGTTGAACGAGACACGTGCACCGTTTGCGACCGCGAGATCGGAGGCGAACGCTCCGTCCAGCCCGACGAACCCCTTGTCGAGGACGTCGATCACGTCTCCCCCGGCGTGGACGGCGTCATCGATCTTGCGCACGTTGGTCATGGTCGTCACGGGCGATCGAGGTTACTCCGGCGCCCGGACAGATCATGACGCGTCGCATACGGTTCCGCCGTGAGTGTCCGCATCGGCACCTCGGGCTGGTCGTATCCGTCCTGGCGGCCGGGCTTCTACCCGGCCGAGCTCCAGCCGGCCGAGTTTCTCGGCTTCTATGCGCAGCGGTTCGACGCCGTCGAGCTCAACTCGACCGGCTACCGCCTGCCGAGCGCCGATCAGTTCCGCCGCTGGGCCGATGCGGTGCCGGACGGGTTCGAGTTCTGCGTCAAGTTCCCGCTGACCCGGCTCGACCGGGTGTCGAGCTTCCTCGAGCGGGCGATTGCGCTCGGCGACCGGCTCGGGCCGGTTCGCGTCGTCTACGAAGGCCCGCGCGACGACGGGACGCTCTCGTTCGTTCTCGGCTCGGTGCCGGAGGGCGTGCGGCTCGCGTGGGACTTCCGCCATGACTCCTGGAACGACGTCGGCGGCATCGTCAAGGTGAACGATCCCGCCGCCGAGCCGTACCGCTACCTGCGCCTTCGCGAGCCGCCGTACTCCGACGACGACCTGCGCGCCGTCGCCGCGACGATCCGCGACCCCGCGTACGTCTTCCTCCGCCACGAGGACGAGCCGACCGCACCGGCCACGGCCGAGCATCTGCGTGCGTTTCTCTAGTACCCGGCCGCGGCGTGCGTGCGCTCGAGGTGCGCGCCCGATTCCAGGATCTCGCCCACCTGCGACACGGCGAAGCGCAGCTCGTCGTCGGTCGTGAAGAAGTGCGGGCCGAAGCGGATGCCCGCGTCCGGCCGGTAGTCGCAGATGATCTCGCGCGCGGCGAGCTCCGCGTGCACGGCCGGAAACTCGGGCACGCGGAAGACCACCGAGCCGCCGCGCCGGTCGGGGTCACGCGGTGAGATGAGTTCGAAGCCGGCCGCGTCGACGAGCTCGACGAGGAGCGCCGTCTGGCGCATCGAGTTCTCGCGGATCCGCTCGACGCCGATCTCGGCGACGATCTCGTAGCCGGCGCTCGCGGCGTAGTTCGCGGCGACGACGGGCGTGCCGGTGAGGAAGCGCGCCGCACCGGGCGCGGGCTCCATCTCCGTCTCGAACGCGAACGGGCGGGCGTGGCCCTGCCAGCCGGCGAACGCCGGCTCGAGCCGCTCTGCGACGTCCGGCCGCACGTACAGCCAGCCGGCACCCGGGCCGCCGCAGAGCCATTTGACCGAGCCGCCGACGCAGAACTCCACACCGAGCGCTGTCACGTCGAGCGGCACCGCGCCGGCCGACTGGTAGGCGTCGAGGCACACGTACGCGCCCGCGTCGTGCGCCCGGGCGACGATGCGCTCGACCGGCTGGATCTCGGCCGTCTTGTAGAGCACGTGGGAGATGGGAACGAGCAGTGTGCGCTCGTCGATCGCGTCGATCACGGCGTCGGCGTCCGCGCAGACGACGACCTCGGCGCCGAACCGCGACCACGCCTGCTGCACGTAGCGCACCGACGGGAAGAGGCCCTCCTCGAAGACGATCCGGTTGCGCGGCGGCTTCAGGTCGAAGCACGAGAGGACGATCGCCTCGGCGACCGTCACGTTCTGGTGCATCACCGTCGTCCCGGGCGCCGCGCCGATGATCCCGCCGATCAGGTCGCCGGTGCGAAAGACCGAGTCCCACCACCCTTCACCCCACGCCCGCGCGCCGCGTGTTGCCCACTCGCGCGCGAACTGCTGCAGCCGCCACTCGGCCTCGGCCGGCATCGCGCCCAGCGAGTGGTTGATCAGGTAGGTCGTCGAAGCGAGTATCGGGAACCGCTCGCGGTAGTCGGTCAGCTCCACGCAGGGGATTCTTTCAGCGCAGTGCAACAGCCGGCGCGGGAGCCTTCACCGGCTGCGCCGGCGGCTTCGAGTCGACGAGCACCGCGGCGACGAGCAGCACCGCGACGCCGACGAGGCTCTCCCCGAGGAGGCTCCGCCCGATCCGGGTGAGGAAGCCGGCGTCACCGCTCGCGAGCGAAGGCCGCACGACGAAGTGGTGGAACGCGCCCCACGCGAGGGCGAGGCACACGAGGCTGATCTTCACGAGCAGCACCTGGCCGTACCCCTCGCTCCACAGGTCGTGCAGATGCGGCAACCGGACGACGCTGAGATAGATGCCGGCCGCGAGCACGGCCCCGACCAGCACCGTCGCGAGCTTCGAGAAGCGCACGAACGCCGCCCGGCGAAGCTGCGGTGCGCCGGTCCAGAGCAGCGCAGCCATCGTCGCGAGCGCCCCGATCCACAGCGAAGCGGCGCCGATGTGCACCCAGTCGGCGAGCTCGGTCAGCCAGGAGGAGCCGGGGTCGACGGCGTCGTGCCCGGAGAGCGAGAGCCCTCCCACGAGCCCGAGGGCGAGCACGAACGCAGGGCCGAGAAATACGACGCGGTCGAGCAGCCAGGCGAGGTAGACGAGTGTGAGCACGAGCGCGAACCCGAGCGTCATCGCGATGAACGCTGTGCCGAACCGCGTGGCCGCCATCGGCGACAGATCGCCGTAGAGGAAGCGGTTGAACGGCAGCTGCAGCGCGTCCTCCGCGCGCAGCGAGAACGCAGCGATCCCCGCCTGCAACGTGACGGCGGCGCCGAGACCGGCGGCGACGGCGATCTTCCGGTCGAGCTCGCGCGGCACCTCGAGCCCGCGCAGCACGAGCAGCCGCAGGCCGAGTGCGCCGATCGCGAGCGCCATGCCGAGGAACCAGATCCAGCGCACGACGTGCTCGGCGACGGTCGGACCGCCGGCGCCGTACGCGGCGTTCACCGAGGGCGCGGGGACACGGACGCCGAACGTCCAGACGCCGGAGACGACATGCGAGTCGGCCGAGACCGCCTGCCAGCGAACCGTGTAGGTGCCGAGCTTCAGCGGCGCGACGCCGGCGACGACCTGCGTCCCCTCGACACGCGCGGCGCGGGCGAAGTTCCTGCCGACGCCGTTCAGCACCTGGACGGAGCCCGGCAAGACCTTCACGTGCTGGTCGAAGCGCAGGCGGATCAGCGCAGGCGCGCGCTGCACCTCGGTGCCGAAATGCGGCGTCGTCGAGCGGAGCGTCGCGTGGGCGGACGCCGCCGCGGGGAACGCGAGCGCGAGGAGCGCGACGGCGAGAGCCCGACTCACCGGTGGGGTGCTCCCGCGAGCGGCGAGAGATGCCCGAACACCGGCGCGACGTCGCGGTCGGCGAACAGCATCACCGAGAACGTCACGATCATCAACGCAAAGCCGGTGCGCAGCGCCACGGACCGCGGGCGCCAAACGAGCAGCAGCGGGAAGACCGCGGCGACGATGAACGTCCAGCCGAGCAGGTGGTGGAGAAACGCCGAGCGCGCAAAGAGCCAGGGGTTCTGCTCGTGGACGATGAAGGCCGTGCCGGTGACGACGAACGCGAGCGGCCAGGTGAGGCGCCAGAGCGGCGAGCGAAGCCGCCCGTGCACGAGCCCGAGCTCGGCGCCCCCCGCGAGCATCAGTACCTGGGCCCAGGAGCCGTGCGCGTACATGTGGATCGCCGAGTTGGTGAAGAACGCCATCACCGGCCAGAGCAGCAGGCCGAGCGTGAACGCGAGCCCCGGCCAGAGGTAGCGCCGCCACGCGCGCCCGCGCCAGACCTCCTCGCCGACGATCGCCTC
>JAICTB010000119.1 GCA_025936595.1 Thermoleophilia bacterium
GGCGCTCGCGCGTGCGGTTGCAGGCCCGCTTCCGGTGCTCGCGCACTGCGGCGCCCAGTCGACGACCGACACGGTCGCGCTCGCCGCTCACGCGGCGGAGACCGGTGCCGCGGGCGTCGCGGTGATCGCGCCGCCCTACTTCCGGCTCGACGAGGCCGCGCTGCTCGCGCATTTCGTCGCGGCTGCGCGCGCGTGCGCGCCCCTGCCGTTCTACGTCTACGAGCTCGAGAAGGCATCCGGCTACGCGACGCCCGTGGCCGTCGTCGAGCGGCTGCGTGAACGCGTCGACAACGTCGCCGGCATGAAGGTGAGCGACGCCCCGTTCGAAAAGGTCGAGCCGTACCTGCTCGAGGGCCTCGACGTCTACATCGGCGCCGAGTCGCTGATCGGGCGGGGGCTCGCGGCGGGCGCGGCCGGCGCCGTGTCAGCGCTCGCCTCCGCATTCCCCGAGGTGGTCGTGGACGCCGTTCGAAGCGGCGACTCCACCGCTGCCGGCGAGCTTCGCGCCGGCGTCGAGCGGTTCCCGCGTCACGCCGCACTGAAGGCGATCGTGCGCGCACGCGGCGTGCCGATCGAAGAGGACGTGCGCGCACCGCTGCGCGGCCTTACGCAGGCCGAGCGCGCCCAGCTACTTCGGCTCTCGTAGCTCCTCGATCGCCGTGCGTGCACGGGCGTGCACGTCGGCGCGGCGGGCCTCCTCGTCCTCCGGCTCACGCTCCGGCGCCGGCTCGGCCGCCTTCGTCTCGTCGAGCTTCGCGCGCAGGTCGTCGGCCGGCGAGGGGAACGGCACCGACTCGACGCGGCGCCTGCGGAGCAGCGCCCGCAGCCCGAGTCCACCGGCGAAAAGCACGAGAAGGCGCCTCATCGCGGCGATGCTACACTGCCGCCGCTTCTCGCCACGCCCGTCGCGCCGTCACTCGAAGCGGCGCTCAGGAGGCGGGGCCGATTCAGTCCATGAGAAGGAGAAATTCGGGCCTTGAACGACTACGAAATCATGCTGCTGCTGGACCCCGAACTCGCCGAAGAGCGGGCGAACGAGATCATTCAGCGCATTCGCGACTCCGTCGACGCCGCGAAGGGCACCTGGGACGGCCACGAGCCGTGGGGCCGCCGCCGCCTCGCCTACGAGATCGGGCACCGCGGCGAGGCGATCTACCACCTCCTCCTCTTCACCGCTCCGGCGGAGACGCTGGCGGAGATCACGCGCGTGCTGAAGATCACCGACGGCGTCATGCGCCACGGTGCCTACCGGCGCGTGCAGGGCTCGACGCACACGAAGGCCCCGGCGCAGATCCCGGTGGGCGCGCCGGCCGCCGCGGCCCCGGCCGCGGACGACAGCGCCGCTCCGGCCGATGACACGGCCGAGGCTGCGGAGTAGCCTGGACCCACCTTCGGAGAGGAGCGAGCCATGGCAGCCAACATCAACCGCGTCGTTCTCGTCGGGAATCTGACCCGCGACCCCGAGCTGCGGAACACGCCGTCCGGCACCGCGGTCTGCAGCCTGCGGATCGCCGTCAACACGCGGCGCAAGGACTCCACCGGGCAGTGGACCGAGAAGCCGAACTACTTCGACATCACGGTCTGGGGCAATCAGGGCGAGAGTTGCGCGCAGTACCTCGCAAAGGGTCGGCCCGTTGCCGTCGACGGCCGTCTCGAGTGGCGCGAATGGGACGCGCAGGACGGCACGAAGCGCCAGGCGGTCGAGATCATCGCCGACTCGGTGCAGTTCCTCGGCGGCCGCGGCGAAAGCGGCGGCGACGGCGGCAACCAGTTCGTGCCCGCGGGCGCGTCGAGCGGCTCCGACGCCGACTTCCAGGGCTCAGACGACGACATCCCGTTCTAAGGAGAATCGATTTGCCGGCACCGAAGTCCGATCGCAACACGAGCAGCAGCAGGAAGCGCGGCCCGTCGTCTTCCTCGAAGACGGGCGGCCCCGGCCGCCGCAAGTCGTGCTTCTTCTGCAAGTCGAAGGTCGACGAGGTCGACTACAAGAACGTCAACGAGCTGCGGCGCTACGTCTCGGAGAAGGGCAAGATCCGCAACCGCCGCATCAGCGGCGCCTGCCGGCGCCACCAGCGCCAGGTGGCGGTCGCCGTCAAGCGGGCGCGCGAGATCGCCCTCCTCCCGTACGTCGGTGACAAGTAGGCGCGAGCGTCATGGACGTCATCCTCAGACAGGACATCGACAAGCTCGGCCTGCGCGGCGAGGTCGTCCACGTGGCGCGCGGGTATGCGCGGAACTTCCTGCTGCCGCGCGGGCTCGCGGAGCTCGCGACACCGGCGCTCGTCAGGGAGCTCGAGAAGCGGGACGCGCAGCGCGCCCGGCACGAGGCGAAGACGGCCGACGAGGCGCGTGGGATCGCGAAGCGCCTCGACGCGCTCGAGCTTCGCTTCGACGTCACGGCCGGCCCGACCGGGTCGCTCTTCGGCTCGGTGACGGCGACGAACGTCGCGGATCGGCTGTGGGAGCAGGAGAAGCTCCGCGTCGACCGGCGCAAGCTCCAGATGGACACGATCAAGCGGATCGGCCGCTACACCGTTCCGTTCGAGGTGTTCACGGACGTCGTCGCCCAGCTGAAGCTGGTAGTCGCGCCCGAAGGCGAGGAGCTTCCGCCCGAGGAAGAGCTCGCGGCGCTCGAGGAGCAGGAGCGCGCCGAGGCCGAGGCGGCGGCTGCAGCTGCAGCCGCGGCCGAGCCGGCCGTGCTGGAGCCGGAGCTCGAGACCGAGCCCGAGACGGCGCCGCCGTTCGACGCCAAGCCCGCCGAGCCGGCCGACGAAGCCTGAGTTCGTCCACAGACTCTCCACGGATCTGTGGAGAAGTCTCCACCCGCTGTCCACAGGCGGTTCACACCTGTGGAACTTGCACCGAAATTGGCGCAAAGACCGTCCGTTTCGTCCACTACCCTGAGACGAACGTACGTTCTATAATGCCTGCATAGACGCCTCCTCTCACAGCCGGCGCGAGCCTTTCCACACCCTTTCGGACGGCGGGAAAGCCGGGTCTACTAGGACGCACATGGCCGTCCCCGCCCAGGCGCTCGCGACCGCTCCCGTCCCGCCGCAGAACCTCGACGCCGAGGAGTCGGTGCTCGGGGCGATGATGCTCTCGCCGCTCGCGATCGGCGCGGTGACCGAGTCGACGAACCTGAGTGCCGGCGACTTCTACCGGGAGAGTCACGGTCACATCTTCAAGGCGATCCTGTCGCTCTATGCGAAGGGCGAGCCGGTCGACGCGATCACGGTCGTCGACGAGCTCGACCGCACCTCGACGCTCGACGGCGCGGGCGGCGCGGAGCGCGTGCACGAGCTCGCCACGCTCGTTCCTGCGGCGTCGAACGCCGCGCACTACGCGCGCATCGTCAGCGAGATGGCGACGCTGCGGGGCCTCATCCGCGCCGGCAACGACATCGCACGGCTCGGCTTCGACCGGCCCGGCGAGACGGTCGAGCTCGTCGACCGGGCCGAGCAGATCGTCTTCGACCTCTCGCAGCAGCGCGTCTCCACCGAGTTCGCGCACATCGACGAGCTCCTCAAGGATTCGTTCGAGACGATCACGAAGCTCTACGAGGCCGGGAGCGACATCACCGGCACCCCCGGTGGCTTCCGCGATCTCGACCGCCTGACCTCCGGCTTCCAGCCCGGCAACCTCATCATCGTCGCCGCGCGCCCCTCGATGGGGAAGTCGGCGCTCGCGCTGTGCATGGCTGCGAACGTCGCCGTTCGTCACAGCATCCCCGTCGCGCTGTTCACGCTCGAGATGTCGAAGGCGGAGGTCACGCAGCGGCTCATGTGCGCGGAGGGCAAGGTCGAGTCGCAGCGGCTGCGCACCGGGAAGCTCGCGGTCGACGACTGGCCGCGCCTCACAGCCGCGTGCGACAAGCTCGCGAAGGCGCCGATCTACGTCGACGACACCGGCTCGATCACGATGATGGAGATCCGGTCGAAGCTGCGCCGGCTGAAGACGCGCGAGCAGAAGCTCGGGCTCGTGATCGTCGACTACCTCCAGCTGATGACGAGCGGTACATCGGTCGAAAACCGCGTCCAGGAGGTGTCGCAGATCTCGCGTGCGCTGAAGGTCCTGGCCCGCGATCTCGAGGTTCCGATCGTCGCGCTCTCGCAGCTCTCGCGTGCCGTCGAGCAGCGACACGACAAACGGCCGATCCTCTCCGACCTACGCGAATCGGGTTCGATTGAGCAGGACGCGGACCTCGTGATGTTCGTCTACCGGGACGAGTACTACAACCCGGAGGACACCGACTCGGCAGGTGTCGCCGAGCTGATCCTCGCCAAGCACAGGAATGGCGCGACGGGCATCGAGAAGCTGGCGTTCCAGAAGCGCTACGCGAAGTTCGCCGACCTGGCGGCGGGGACGGCATGACGACCACTGTCTGGATATCGCCGTCGGCCACCGCCTTCTCGTGCCTCTGTGAGCCGTGCCTGGACAGGGCGCGCGACGCGGGGCTCCTCTTCTCGGATGCGCTGACGGCGGCGAGCGTCCGTGGCTCGCTGGCGGTCGAGGCGGATGTCACGGTTGTCCGCTGCGCCGCAGATCACGAGATCGTCCTGCGGCGGGTCGAGCGGCCGCCCGGGTTGCCCCGGCACGACGATCGGCAGCTGCAGATCGCATGATCGAGCGGCAGCACGTCTGGCTCGGACCGGAGGCGACCACCTTCGAGGAACCGTGCGAGGCGTGCCTGTCCGTCCGCGAGTCGCTCGCCGTCGACCGGTGCGTCGTGCACGGCACGCTGCGCAGCGACGCTGACGTCGGCTTCACCACCTGCCGCCGGGGCCACCGGATCGTCGTACGGCGCGTGGCGCGCCAGCTGGCGCGCGCGGTCTGACCGGCGCCGACGGCCTGGCGCGCTAACCTCCGCGCGTGCCCTCGACCGTCGTGGTCGGTGCGCAGTGGGGCGACGAAGGCAAGGGCAAGATCGTCGACCTGCTCGCCCAGCAGTCGGATGTCGTGTGCCGCTACCAGGGCGGGCCCAACGCCGGGCACACGATCGTCGTCGACGGCGAGACGTGGAAGCTCCGCCAGATGCCGAGCGGGGTCGTCTCCGGCACCAGGTCCGTGATCGGCGCGGGCTGCGTCGTCGACGCGCAGGTCTTCGTCGACGAGGTCGACCTGCTGCAGGAACGCGGCATCGATCCATCGATCGTCGTTCTCTCCGGGAACGCGCACCTGATCATGCCGTGGCACGTGACGATCGACCAGGCGTCCGAGCGACGACTCGGGAAGCTGCAGATCGGGACGACGCGCCGCGGAATCGGGCCGACGTATGCCGACAAGGCGTCGCGCATCGGGATCCGCGTGCAGGACGTCCTCGACGCGAAGATCCTGCGCGAGAAGATCGAGGTGGCGCTCGCCGAGAAGAATCTCTGGCTCGAGCGGATCTACGACGTCGAGCCGTTCGACCTCGAGCAGGTGTGGTCGCAGTACGCCGCGTTCGCCGAACGTCTCGCACCGTTCGTCGGCGATGTCTCGCTGCTCGTCGACGACGCTCTGCGCGCCGGCCAGCGCGTGCTGTTCGAGGGCGCGCAGGCGACCATGCTCGACCTCGACCACGGCACGTATCCGTTCGTCACCTCGTCGAACCCGGTCGCGTCCGGCGCCGCGACGGGCGTGGGCATCGGGCCGACCCGGATCGATCGCGTGCTCGGCGTCTCGAAGGCGTACGTGACGCGCGTCGGCGAGGGGGGATTCCCGTCCGAGATCATCGGCCTCGAGAACACGCGGCTGCGCGAGCTCGGCGGCGAGTACGGCACGGTCACCGGGCGCGAGCGACGCTGCGGCTGGCTCGACCTCGTCGCGTTGCGCTATGCCGTGCGCGTCAACGGGATCACCTCGCTCGCGCTGACGAAGCTCGACGTGCTCTCGGCATTCGACGAGCTGCCGGTCTGCGTCCGCTATCGACTGCGCGACGGAACGGAGACGGAGCACTTCCCCGCCCACCAGTCGGACTTCCACCACGCGGAGCCGGTGTGGGAGACGCTGCGCGGCTGGTCGCAGCCGCTCGACGACGCGTCGACGGTCGACGAGCTTCCCGCGCCGGCGCGCGCGTACGTCGAGTTCGTCTCGGCTGCGCTCGACGTTCCGATCGAGCTCGTCGGAGTCGGCGCGTCGCGCGAACGCGTTCTCGCGTGACCCTCGCGTTCTCCGGCGACGCGTGGACGCAGCTGATCGTCGCCCTCTCGATCTTCGTTCCCGTCGTGATCACGATCGTGATCTCGATCGTCTTCCTCCGCGGCGCGAAGAACGATCCTGACGAGCAGCGCTGGCGCCGGCTCGAGGAGCAGCGGCGGGAAGCAGACGCGGCAGCACAAGACGCCGCCACCGACGACCGGGCCTGACGCGCGGCCGGAGAGGGGCGCCGCAGCAAGAGACCCGGCGGGCGGCTGTGTCGAATCTGTGCCGTATCTGAGTCCAACCGCCTACTGCGTGGTCAGACCAAGTGTGGCCAACGTGTGCAGATCGATCCACAGGCTGGACGCTCCGCCCCAGCTGGGCGTTTGCGCGCTCGGCGCAGGTCGGGGGACGCGTCTGTTCGGGCCATGTCCCCTGGTCAGACCAAGGGACATGGCGCCGTTGGGCATGTCCGGTTCCGACCACGAGACCAACGCCCCTCTGATCGACACGTGCCGGTCGTCCGCAGGGGTTACCGAGACTCTCGGCGATGCACTCGTTCGAGGTCGCCCGGGGTGTCGACGTCTGCGACGAGCTGCGGGTCGACATCGACCCCGGCCACGTCCAGCTCGCCGTACGTACGGTAGAGGGCGAGCGGGCCGCCGGCGAGTCGCGCCTCGAGGAGTGGCAGCGCCGACTTCGCCCATGCGCCCGGCAGCGGCCCGGTTTGCGGGAC
>JAICTB010000267.1 GCA_025936595.1 Thermoleophilia bacterium
ATGCTCGCCGGCATCGGCCGTACGCTCGACGCGATCTTCTTCTTCGACGTACCCGACGAGGTCGGCACGGCGCGGGCGCTGGAGCGCGCGAGCATCGAGGGCCGTGCGGACGACACGCCGGAGGCGATCGCCACGCGGCTCGCGACCTACCACGCGGAGACCGAGCCGGTCGTCGAGCACTACCGAGCGACCGGCAGGCTCGTCCCGCTGCACGCGGAACGGTCGATCGAAGAGGTGTGGACGGAGATCTCCGATTCCCTCCAGGTGGTCACGTGATCATCCGCAAGTCCGGGCAGGAGATCGAGACGATGGCGCGCGCCGGCTCGGTTGTCGCGCAGACGCTCTCGCTGCTCGAGGAGCACATCCAGCCGGGGATCACGACGGGCGAGCTCGACGCGATCGCGGACGAGTTCATCCGCTCTCACGGCGGCGAGCCGACCTTCAAGGGGTACAAGGGCTACCCCGCCGCGACCTGCCTCTCGCCGAACTCGATGGTCGTCCACGGCATCCCCGGGAAGACCAGGCTCGAGACCGGCGACATCCTCTCGGTCGACGTGGGGGTGACGCTCGACGACTTCGTCGCGGACTCCGCGTGGACGTTCCCGGTCGGCGAGATCTCGGCCGACGCGCAGCGCCTGCTCGACACCTGCGAGGCCGCGCTCTACGCCGGCATCGAGCAGGCCCGGGCCGGTAACTCGATCGGCGACATCTCCCAGGCGGTGCAGTCGGTCACCGAGGCCGCCGGCTTCAGCGTCATCCGGAGCCTCGTCGGCCACGGCGTCGGCCGCTCGATGCACGAGGACCCCCAGGTGCCGAACTTTGTCTCCTCCTACCGCGGGCCGGAGCTCGTGGAGGGGATGACGATCGCGATCGAGCCGATGATCACCGCCGGCGCCGCGGACGTCTATGTCCACGACGACGACTGGTCGATCTCGGCCTCCGACGGGTCACTCTCGGCCCATTTCGAGCACACGGTGGCCGTGACGGCTGCCGGCCCCAGGATCCTGACCGATTCAGGGGTTCTGGTACCATGACGACCCGCGCTGCGAGGCGTTTGCCGGTGTGCGCGTTCACCCGCCTTAGGAACTCTCGATGAAAGTCAGACCTTCAGTGAAACCCATGTGCGAGCGCTGCCGCGTGATCAAGCGGCACGGGCGCACCATGGTCATTTGCACCAATCCTCGCCACAAGCAGCGTCAGGGGTAAATCAGGCACATGGCACGTATTGCAGGCGTTAACCTGCCGAATCAGAAGCGGCTCGAGATCGGGCTCACCTACATCTTCGGCATCGGCCAGCCGACGGCGCAGCAGATCTGCGACGCGCTCGGCCTGTCGCGCGACACGAAGGTCCGTGACCTGACCGAGGACGAGGTCGCGAAGCTCCGCGACTACATCGACACGAACCACCAGGTCGAGGGCGACCTGCGCCGCGAGCGCACCCAGGCGATCAAGCGCCTGTCCGAGATCGGCGCCTACCGCGGCATGCGCCACCGGCGCAACCTGCCGGCACGCGGTCAGCGCACGAAGACGAACGCGCGGACGCGCAAGGGCCCGAAGAAGACCGTCGGCCGCGGGAAGAAGGCGAAGTGATGACAGCGGCCACCTCCCCTGCCCCGCGCACTCTGCGGGGCGCTGCAAACCTACGCATCGCTGCGTCCTCGGTCGTGTCCGTAGCCGCCGGCTACGAACACGACCTGCGTCCTTGCGCTGCTTGGTTTTCGCGGCCGCAGAGCACACAGGTCACGCGAGGTAACCGCTAGTGGCTCCTCCTCGCAGAGCAGCGGCCACGCGCGGCCGCACGCGCCGCCGCGTCCGCAAGAACATCGCGATCGGGCAGGCGCACATCAAGACGTCGTTCAACAACACGATCGTCGCCCTCACCGACAAGGACGGCAACGTGATCGTGTGGGAGTCCGCCGGCTCCGCTGGATTCAAGGGCTCGCGGAAGTCGACGCCGTTCGCGGCGCAGGTGACCGCCGACGCCGCCGCGCGCAAGGGCATGGAGCACGGCCTGCAGAAGGTCGAAGTGTTCGTCAAAGGCCCGGGCTCGGGCCGCGAGACGGCCATCCGCTCGCTGCAGGCTGCGGGCCTGGAGATTCTCGGAGTCAAGGACGTCTCGCCGCAGGCACACAACGGCGTCCGCCAGAAGAAGCGGAGGCGCGTCTAAGTGGCCCCCTCCCGCCTGAATCGCGCCCTCCAGGGCGCTGCAACGCTCCGCCTCGCTGCGCCCTCGGTCGCGCTCGTAGCCGGGGGCTACGAGCGCTCCCTGCGTCCTTGCGACGCGGGCGTTTCGCGGCTGGCGAGCACGATCCAGACGAGAGGTGACCACTAGTGGCTCGTGATCGTTCTCCGAAGTGCAAGCAGTGCCGCCGTGAGGGCATCAAGCTCTTCCTGAAGGGCGAGCGCTGCCTGACCGAGAAGTGCGCGATCGAGCGCCGGTCGTATCCGCCGGGCGAGCACGGCCGCGGCCGCATCAAGCAGAGCGAGTACCTGCTGCAGCTGCGCGAGAAGCAGAAGGCACGCAGGTATTACGGGCTGCTGGAGACGCAGTTCCG
>JAICTB010000045.1 GCA_025936595.1 Thermoleophilia bacterium
GCGCTGCAGGAGTTCCCCGAGTTGAACGCGCGCCTCGACGGCGACGAGATCGTCTACCTCGACCGCTACGACCTCGGCGTTGCGGTGCAGACGGACGACGGCCTGCTCGTCCCCGTCGTCCGCGGCTGCGACACGCGCAGCATCGAGGAGCTGCGTGCCGACATCGACGCACTCGCGGAGAAGGCACGCGCCGGGAGGCTCGCCGCGGAGGAGCTGCGCGGCTCGACGTTCACGGTGACGAGCGCGGGCAAGCTCGCGGGCCTCTTCGTGACGCCGCTCGTCAACCACCCCGAGGTCGCGATTCTCGGAGTGCACCGCATCGCGCCGCGGCCCGTCGTGCGCGACGGTGAGATCACCGTCCGGCCGATGGGGAACATCAGCGTCACGTTCGATCACCGCGTCGTCGACGGCGCGCGCGCTGCCGGGTTCACGCTCGCCGTGATCGCCCGGCTCGAAGCGGCCCGCCCGTAAACTCCCGCCGTGGGGGACTGGTACACGGTCGGGATCGTGGTCGGCCTCGGCGCCGCGCTGGGCGTCGCCGCGACCGGCGTTCTGCGTCGCGCGCCCGTGGCGCTCGCTGTCGCGGCGATCGTCGCGGCGGCGATCGGGTTCGCGGTCTGGCAGTGGGACGAGGCCGCCGGCGGCGTGGCCGGAGCGATCTGCGGCGCGCTCGGCTCGAGCCCGCTCGTCTCGGGCACGCTGCGGCGCGGCGGCACCCGCGGGGGCACGGCAACGCTGCTCGGTCTCGGTGCGCTCGTCGCCGCGGCGCTCGCGTTCGTCCCCGTCGTCGGCTACCTGGAGGCGATTGCGGTGCCGCTGCTCGGCGCCCGCCTCCGCCGCCGCGCGCCCGACAAGCACGCGGGCCTGCGTTCGCTTGCCCGAGACTGACGCGAAGCCCGTCGTCCTGATCGTCATCGACGGGCTCACGCCGTCGATGTTCGAGGCCGCGGACACGCCGGCGCTTCGCTTCCTCGCCGAGCACGGCTCCTACCGGCGCGCCGTCTCCACGTTTCCGTCGCTCACGCCCGTGTGCCTCTCGTCGATCGCGACCGGCGCGCATCCCGACGTGCACCACATCCCGCACCTCGTGTGGTGGAACCGCGAGGAGCAGCGGATCGTCGAGTACGGGTCGTCGTTCGGAGCGATCCGCGCAGCGGGTCTCGCGCGCTCACTGCGCGACACGGTCGTCGATCTGAACGCGCGACACCTCTCGCGCGACGCCGAGACGATCTACGAGACGCTCGAGAACGGCGGGCTCACGACAGCGGCGATCAACATCACGTGTTATCGCGGGAAGCACCGCCACCTGCCGACGATTCCCGGTGCGCCCGCCGTCAACGGGCCGAAGCGGTTCTTCTGGTACTCGCTGTACGAGAGCGACCGCACCGGAGCGCCGCTCGCCGTCCTCAACCGCGCCCTCGGCTCGATCGACGCGTACGCGGCCTCCGTCGGCCGATGGCTCGTGACGCGCGACGGCTTCGACCTGCTCGTCTACTACCTGCCGGACTACGACTACGCCTCGCACGCCTTCGGGCCGGACAGCGCGCACGACGCGCTCGCGCGGAGCGACGCCGCGGTCGCCGCGCTCCTCGACGCCGCCGGCGGGCCGGACGCGTTCCTCGAGCGCTACGCCGTCGTCGTCTGCTCCGACCACGGGCAGTCGCACGTCGCGGAGGCCGCTCGCCTGGAAGCCGGCGGCGACCTCGTCACGGCGTCGAACCGCGCTGCGATGGTCTACACGGACGATCCGCGGCGCGTCGCCGAGCGACTCGACGCGCAGCCGGCCGCCGGCATCGTGGTCTTCCGCGAGGACGGCCGGCTCGTCGTCCGGCGCGACGGCGACGAGGACGACGCGTTGCTCGACGCCGTCCCCGATGGGCGGGTGCGGGCGGATGCGGCTCTGCGCAACCCGAACGCCGGCGAGGTCCTCGTCTCCGCCGCGCCGGGCTGGGAGTTCGTCGACCTCGCCGGACGGCACCACCGCGGCGGCGGGAGTCACGGCTCGCTCGAGGCCGCGGACTCCGAGGTGCCGATGCTGACGGTCGGCCTCGGCGAGGCGCCGGCGTCGATCACCGGCATCAAGGGAGCGATCGCCGGGCATTTCGGTTTGGCCGCGACGGCACCGGGGATCACCGGCGCGAAGTGAGGGCTCGTTCCGCCACGGAGCTGCTGCGGCTCCCCGTCCGGATGCACGGAATTCAGCTCGGGCGCCCGGTCGACGCGTGGGTCGACAAGCGGGCCGAACGGCTCCTCGGCTTCGAAATCCTCTGCGGTGACGGAGCACACCGCTTCCTGCCCTTCGCCGTCGCGGACCTGCGCGCCGAGGAGGTCGCGGTCGATTCGGCCCTGACGCTGATCGACGAGCGGGAGCTCGACTTCTACCGCCGCAACTCGCGCAGGCTCGCCGATTGCGGTTACGCGGACCCGTGGATCGACGACGAAGGCGGCGTCCACGAGGCGCGGAGCGCCGCCTAGTCCGCAGAGTCAGCTAGCCTCGCCGCGTGTCCGTCGCCGCACGCACGGCCGAGGCGCTGCGCCGCCCGCACAACTGGATCCAGCTCGGCAAGTTCGCCGCCGTCGGCGCAACCGGTTACGTCATCAACCTGGTCGTCTTCGCGGCGCTCCTCGGCTGGGGCGCACACGTCGCCGCCGCAATCTCTTTCGTCGTCTCGGCGGGAAGCAACTACTGGTGGAACCGGCACTGGACGTTCGCGCAGCAGAAGAGCCACATCGGCGCGCAGGGCCTGCGGTTCTTCATCGTGTCGCTGCTGGCCTTCGGCGTGAACCAGCTCTGGCTCGTCGTCTTCATCGACTGGCTCGACTGGCGCAAGATCCTCTCGCAGGCGATCGCGATCGTGCTCGTGACGCCGCTGAACTTTCTCGGGAACAAGCTCTGGTCTTTCCGGCGGTGACGCGTGTCGCCGCCGTCGCAGCCATCCTCGGGCTTTTGCTCGTGCCCGCGGCGCGCGCGACGACCACGCGGTCGACGTCGACAACGGCTCCGTTCGGTGCTCCGCAAGCGCTGACGACGGCGAAGCCGCGCACGACGAAGCAGCAGGCGATCGCGCTCTTCCTCGCCGACGACAAGGTGGCCGACTGGCTGAAGCGCTATCCGCCGAAGCCGGTGACCGATGCGACGTTCGCGCAGGGCACCTGGACGGTCAACGTCTGGTCGGGCAAGGCGGGAGAGGTGGCGACCGGCACCGTGGACGATGGAACCGGCGCGGTCGTCGACGCCTGGACGGGCCCGCAGGTCGCCTGGAAGATGGCTCGCGGCTATCCCGGCGCGTTCGGCGGCGAGAAGATCAACAGCTACGGCGTCTGGCTGTCGTTCTGCGCCATCTTCCTGCTCGGCCTCGCCGACTGGCGAAGGCCGCTCTCGTTGCGGAACGCCGATCTGCTCGTCCTCCTTTCGTTCTCGCTCTCGCTCTGGTACTTCAACCGCGGCAACGTCTTCACCGCGATGCCGCTCGCCTATCCGCCGCTCGTCTGGCTGCTCGCGCGCAGCGTGTGGGTGGCGCGGCGCGACCGGCCGTCGCGCGGCGTGCCCGTCTGGCCCGTGTGGGTGCTCGCCGCGGCGACCGTCTTCCTCGCCGGCTTTCGCGTCGGCCTGAACGTGCGCGCGTCGAATGTGATCGACGTCGGCTACTCGGGTGTGATCGGCGCGCAGCGGATCGTGCACGGCCAGAGCCCGTACGGACACTTCCCGGTCGAGGACACGCGGCCCAAGTGCGGTCCCGCGGACTCCTCCGGCGAGGTGCGCGAGCGCGTCCAGACGAACGGCCGTTGCGAATCGGCGAACCCGCTCGGCGACACCTACGGGCCGGTCTCGTATCTCGCCTACATCCCGGGCTACGCGATCTTCGGCTGGAGTGGCAAGTGGGACACGCTGCCGTCGGTGCACCTGACGTCGATCCTGTTCGACACGATTGCACTGCTCGGGCTCGTGCTCGTCGGGCGCAGGTTCGGCGGGCCGCGACTCGGTGCGACGCTGGCGTTCGCGTGGGTCGCGTGGCCGTTCACGCAGTACGCATCGAGCTCGAACACGAACGACGCGATCGCGCCTGCGCTGCTCATCTGGGGATTCCTCGGGCTGACGAGCCCGCTCGCGCGCGGTGCGGCGGTCGCCGTCTCCGGGTGGACGAAGTTCGCGTCGCTTCTGCTGCTGCCGCTCTGGTCCGGCTATCCGAACGCGCGACGCGGCCGCAGCCTGTACGCCCTCGGCTTCGCGCTCGCGACGGCGATCGTGTTCTTCGTGATCTTCCTCGAGCCCTCGCCGTGGCATGCCGCGCGCGTGTTCTACGACCGGACCGTCAGCTACCAGGTCGGCCGCGACTCGCCCTTCTCGCTCTGGGACTGGGGGCAATATCACGCGAAGGGGCTGCCCGACCTGAAGATCGTGCAGCACGTCCTGCAGGTGGCGCTCGTGCTCGGGGCGCTCGCGCTCGCGTGGGTGCCGCGCCACCGCTCGCCGCTCCGGCTCGCCGCGCTCACGGCGGCCGTGCTCGTCGGCTTCGAGCTCGTCCTGACGCACTGGTTCTTCCTCTACCTCCCGTGGTTCTTCCCGTTCGTCGCGCTCGCGCTCGTCGGGCCGCTTCCCGGAGCGGGAACGCGTGAAGAGCCGGCCTGAGGGGTTCGCAGCGGCGGGCCTGTTCCTCGCCTGCTGGGCTCTCGTCCATACGTGGTTCTGGAGACACGGGCAGCTCGTCGACTGGCCGACGTACCGCCGGTACGGGACCGCGATCGTCGACCACGGCCGCGTTCCGTACCGGGACTTCGGCGTCGAGTATCCGCCCGGCGCGCTGCCCGTCTTCGTCGTGCCGGCAACCTTTGCCGACTACGCGTCCGCGTTCGGCTGGCTGATGGCGGGCTGCGGCGTGGTACTCGTCTTCGTCGTCGCGCAGGTGCGTGTGCGCGCCGCCTTCTTCGTCGCGCTCGCGCCGGTGCTCGCCGGGTCGCTGATCCTCACGCGCTTCGATCTGTGGCCCGCCCTGCTCGCGACCGCCGCGCTCGCGGCGCTCGTGACCGGGCGGCACCGCCTCGGGTGGGCGCTGCTCGGCGCAGCCGTCGCGGCGAAGCTCTGGCCGCTCGTGCTCGTACCGCTCGCGCTCACGTGGTCGGTGCGCCGCGGCCGTCCGCGGGCGCCGCGCGCCGGGCTCGCGGTCGTGCTCGTCGCGTTCGTCCCGTTCGCGCTGCTCGCACCGCACGGGATGTGGGAGAGCCTGCGCGGGCAGGCGGCGAGGCCGCTGCAGGTCGAGAGCCTCGGCGCGTCGCTTCTGGCGACGTTCGGCCACCCGCACGTGATCACGACCCACGGCTCGCAGAACCTTGCGGGCCACGGTGTCGTGGCGGCCGCGTTTGCGGCGCTCCAGGTGGTGTCGCTGGTCGCCCTCTGGACCGCATTCGCCCGCGGTCCCGCGACGCGCGAGCGGCTCCTTCGCTACGCGGCCGCGAGCGCCTGCGCGTTCGTCGCCTTCGGGAAGGTGCTCTCGCCGCAGTTCCTGCTCTGGCTGATCCCGCTCGTGCCGCTCGTTCGCGGCCGCCGCGGCGTCGCGGCGACCGGCGTCCTCACCGTCGCGCTCGTGCTCACGCAGGTGTGGTTCCCGGAGCGTTACTGGAGCTACGCGGACTCGTTCCACCTGTCCGGCGTCGTGCTCGCGCGAAACCTGGCGCTCGCAGTGCTTCTCGCCGTGCTCGCGTGGCCTACACGGACACGCGCACGGCTGCGCAACTCGTAGCGCGGCCGTCTGCGTCGCACTGCACGAACGCGCCTTCGATGCGCACGTCGCCGGTCGCCGGCTCGAGGCGCATCGGCATGCCGGTGAGGAAGCGCTTGAAGGCATTGTGCTCGTCGCTTCCGATCACGGAGTCGTGCGGTCCCGTCATGCCCGCGTCCGTGATCGCGGCGGTGCCGCCGGCGAGCACGCGCGCATCGTTCGTCTGCACGTGCGTGTGCGTTCCGAGCACTGCCGTCACGCGGCCGTCGAGATACCGCGCGAAGGCGACCTTCTCGCTCGTCGCCTCGGCGTGAAAGTCGACGACGATCACCGGCGTTCGGCGGCGCGCCTCCTCCACGAGGCGGTCGGCCGCGAGGAACGGGTTCTCGAACGGCATCAGAGAGAAGACGCCGAGCAGGTTGATCACGGCGACGCCGCCGTGCACCGCGAGGCCCGCTCCGGGCGTCTGCGGCGACAGGTTCGCCGGGCGCAGCACGCGGTCGGTGCCGGAGAGGTAGGGCGCGAATCCCTGCTGGCCCCACGTCCAGTTGCCGAGCGTGACCACGTCCGCACCGCTCGCGAGCAGTTTGTCGGCGAGCTTCGCGGTGATCCCGCGCCCCGCGGCGACGTTCTCGCCGTTGACGATGCAGAAGTCGGCGGCGAGCTCCTCGCGCAGGGACGGCAGGCGCTCCTCGATCGCGCGGCGGCCTGGCGCGCCGAACACGTCGGCGACGAAGAGGATGTTCACGGCTCGAACTTTCTAGCCGAGCGCCAGGGTCGCCGAGGGATGCACCTCGATGACGACATGGTTCCCGGAGTCGTTCGTGTAGCGCGCGAGCGCCTGCCGCTCGGCGTGTGCGAAGTCGACGACCGCGCCGAGTTTCGAGCTTCCTGCGGTGACCGGCGAGCCGATCACGAGTGACGGGTCGACACGGACGTGCGAGACGGAAACGACGAGCGACGGCGCGCCGGTCGGCTGGATGTCGATGCGCGATCCGTACGCGGCGGCATTCAGCACGACGTCGTCGATCGCGACGATCGTCCCGTCGACCGGCGAGTAGACGTCGGTGCCGGTCGTCGCGCCGACGTCGATCGCAGAGAGCGACGGTCCCTGTCCGCCGGGAAGCTGGTACCAGCGCGGGCGTCCGGACGAGCCGCCGAAGATGGAGCGGATGACGCGCTTCAACACGCCTTCGTTCGCCTGCGTGCCGAGCGGGGTCACGGCGAGGGCGCCGTCGCTCCCGCCCTGGTAGCCGATCGCCGTCACGCGCGACTGGCTGACCGGAAGCTGCAGGTGGAGCGTCCCGAGGCGCGCCACGATCTCGGGCAGCGGCGGCCCGGCCGGCAGGAGCCGTGACGCGCTCGCCGGGACAGGCCCCTGCGCGGCCGTGCCGGAGCCGCCGAATGCGGACAGGAGGAGCGTCACGATCGCGACCACCGCGATCGCGACCAGAACGGCGAGGCGGCGGAGGCGCCGCTCACGGTCGACCCGGCGGCGATGGGTCACGCGGGCGTGCCGGTGGGTCACCGGAGGCGGCATCGGGGGCACGGTACCGGACGATATTGGCTCTTTCAATGCGAGGGCGCCGTCTACCGCAAAGCTCCAGTCCCAGTCCGGCGGCCGAAGGGAGACGACGGTGGCTGTAGCATCGCCGGCGTGAGCACGGTCGGGCGCCCGCCGCGCATCGAAGTCCCGCGCTGGATTCAGCTCGTCGGCCTGCCGCTGCTGCTCGTCCTCGTGTGGGTGATCGCGACCGCGGCCGGTCACGTCGTCTTCCTCTTCCTCGTCGCCGCGCTCGTCGCGCTCCTGCTCGACCCGATCGTGCGGGGGCTCCAGCGGGCGCGGCTTCCCCGCGGACTTTCGGTGGCCGTGGTGTACCTCAGCTTCGTTGCGGCGCTGGCGCTGATCATCGTGTCGGTCGCGACCGTCGTCGTCGGGGAGACGAAGACGGCGGCGAACAGGTTCAACGACTACTTCACGAATCGTCACGGCAGCGCCGGACAGACGTCGGCTGACCGCGACGTCGATCGCCTGCAGCGCTGGCTGAACACGCACCACCTGAAGTCGGTGAAGGTGCGCGAGCGCGGCCACAGGATCGTTCGCCAGGTGCGTCAGCGCGACGTCGGGAAGTACACGGACAGAATCGTCACGTTCGTCGAAGGCGCCGCTCTCTCGATCGGGAAGACGCTCTTCTCGGTCGTGCTGCTGTTCGTCGTGTCGATCTACATGCTGCTCGACATGCAGCGGTTCGGTCGCGCGATCGACCGCCGCTATCCGCCTCGACCGGGCGAGCGGCCGCTCTTGCGGAGCATCGAGCACTCGCTCGCGTCGTACGTGCGCGGCCAGGTGCTGCTCAGCTTGATCATCGGTACGAGCGCAGGCATCGGACTGTGGACGCTCGCTGCGGTCGGACTGCTCCCGGGCGGCCAGCAATACGCGCTGCTCTTCGGCGCGCTCGTCGCCGCCACCGAGGTCATCCCGTACCTCGGCCCGTGGCTCGGCGCGATCCCGCCGTTCACCTACGCACTGGTCGTGCATCCGCTCTCGGCGCTCTGGGTGGCGCTGCTGTTCCTCGCGGTGCATCAGATCGAAGGGCACGTCGTCGTCCCGAACGTGATGGGAAGCGCGTTGCGCCTGCACCCGCTGCTCGTCATCTTGGGGCTCGCCGTCGGCGCCGAGGTGTACGGCCTTCCCGGCGCGCTCGTCGCGCTGCCGCTGCTCGCCGTCGCGCGTGCGATCTGGGAGTTCTTTGCCGACCGGATCAAGCTCGAGCCGTGGTCGGGCTCCGGCTCTGGCTCTGGCGGCGTTCCGGTCGAGGTGGAGCTGGTCGAGACGCGTACCCTGCGCACATGAGCTCCTTCCCCGTCACGCGGCTCCGCCGCCTGCGCCGCACCGGCGCCTTGCGTGATCTCGTCCGCGAGACCTCGCTCTCGCTCGACGATCTCGTGATGCCGCTCTTCGTCGCGCCGGAGGCGCTGCCGAACGAGCGCCTGCCGGGCCTCGTCCGCCACACCGTCGACTCGCTCGTGCGCGAGTGCGACGAGCTCGTCTCGCTCGGGATCACGGCGGTGCTCCTCTTCGGCATCCCGGAGGAGAAGGACGAAGAAGGCTCCGGCGCGTGGGTCGAGGACGGCATCGTCCAGCAGGCGCTGCGCGAGCTGCGGCCGCGGTTCCCGGAGCTGCTGCTGCTCACGGACGTCTGTCTCTGCGAGTACACCTCGCACGGCCACTGCGGTGTGCTCGTCGACGGCGAGGTGGACAACGATGCGTCGCTCGACCTGATCGCGCGCACAGCCGTGTCGCATGTCGAGGCCGGCGCGGATGCGGTGTGCCCGAGCGACATGATGGACGGCCGCGTCGCAGCGATTCGCGAACAGCTCCCACAGGCGCCGGTTATCGCATACTCGGCCAAGTACGCGTCCGCGTTCTACGGCCCGTTCCGCGACGTCGCCGGCAGCGCGCCGTCGCACGGCGACCGCCGCGGCTACCAGATGGATCCGGGCAACGTGCGCGAGGCGCTGCGCGAGTGCGAGCTCGACGTCGCAGAGGGCGCCGACATGATCATGGTCAAGCCTGCGCTCCCGTACCTCGACGTCGTTCGTGCGGTGCGCGATCGCTTCGACCTGCCCCTCGGCGCGTACAACGTGAGCGGCGAGTACGCGATGGTGAAGGCCGCCGCAGCTGCGGGCGATCTCGACGAGCGCGCGGCCGCGGTCGAGACGCTGACGTCGATCCGGCGCGCGGGCGCGGACATCGTCTTCACCTACTGGGCCAAAGAGCTCGCGCAGTGGCGCTCCTGACGTCCGAACGCTGGCACCGCGCCAGGAAGCTCATTCCCGGCGGCGTCAACTCGCCGGTGCGGGCGATGCGCGGCGTCGGCCTCGAGGAGCCGTTCTTCGTCGAGCGCGGCGAGGGCGCGTTCCTCGACACGGCCGACGGCCGTACGCTGCTCGACTGGGTGCAGTCGTGGGGGCCGCTGATCTTCGGTCACGCCGACGCGGACACCGTCGAGGCCGTGCGCGAGGCCGCGCTCGACGGCACGAGCTTCGGCGCACCGACCGAGCGCGAGGTCGAGCTCGCCGCGGAGATCGTCGACGCCGTTCCGTCGGTCGAGCGCGTGCGTCTCGTCTCCTCGGGCACAGAGGCGGCGATGTCCGCGGTCCGGCTCGCGCGTGGGTTCACGCATCGCGACCGCGTGATCAAGTTCGCCGGGTGCTACCACGGCCACGCCGACCAGTTCCTCGCGAGCGCGGGCTCGGGGCTCGCGACGCTCGGCATCCCCGCGTCGCCCGGCGTTCCGAGCGGCGTCATCGCCGACACGATCGTCTGCGAGTTCAACGACGTCGACGGTGTCGCCTCCGCCGTCGAGCGCTACGGCGAGGGTCTCGCGGCGATCATCGTCGAGCCGGTCGCCGGCAACATGGGCTGCGTCCCGGCGGCTCCGGGATTCCTCGAGGCGCTGCGGCTCCTCTGCGACGCATCCGGCGCGCTGCTCGTGTTCGACGAGGTGATCAGCGGCTTCCGCGTCGCGCGCGGCGGCGCGCAGGAGCGGCTCGGCGTGACGCCCGACCTGACGGTGCTCGGGAAGATCGTCGGCGGCGGGCTGCCGCTCGCCGCCTTCGGCGGCCGGGCCGAGGTGATGGAGCAGCTCGCGCCTTCGGGCTCGGTCTACCAGGCGGGAACGCTGAGCGGCAACCCGCTCGCGACCGCGGCCGGTCTCGCCGTGCTGCGGCGGCTGCGTGACCCGGCTGTGTACGAGGAGCTCGAGCGGCGCTCGGCTCGGCTTGCAGCGGGGCTTGCGCCGTTCGGCCGCGTGCAGCGTGTGGGCGCGATGCTGACGCTCTTCGCCGGCCGTGAGGAGCCGGTCGAGCGGTTCACGGAGCTCGACGGCGAACGCTACGCCGAGCTCTTCCGCGGCCTGCTCGAGCGCGGCATCTACGTCGCGCCCAGCCAGTACGAGTGCCTCTTCCCCTCGCTCGCCCACGGGGACGCGGAGATCGACTCGACGATTGCCGCGGTGGCGGATGTCCTCGCCGGCTGAGGGGATCGTCGCCGGCGCGCGCGCCGAGAGCGACGTGTGGGCGCGGGCGCTCGCGGGGGCGCCCGATTGGGAGGCAATCTTCTCGCCGCTCGTTCCCGAGCCGCTCGGCCTTGGGCTCGAGACGGTGTACGAGGCGTATCTCGTTCACTACGGGAAGCCGCGCCTGTTCGAGGCGAGCGACGAGCACGACGCGGTGCTGCTCGGCGACTACCTCTACGCCCACGGGCTCGTGCGGATCGCAGAAGCAGGCGGAGTCCACGCCGTCTCGGTGCTCGCGGGCCTCATCTCGCGCTGCGCCGCGCTGCGCGCGGACGGCGACCCCGGCGACGGCGAGGCGTGGGTCGACGCGGCGCGCGCCCTCGGCGGCGACCCGCCGGCGGACGCGGTCGCGGCCGCCCTCCGGAAGCACGCCGCCCGCTCGCGCCCGTAGCCCGACCTGTCCTTCGCGGCCGTGGCCAGACCAGTCATGACGGGGTCTGACCCCGGTTTTGGCTCAACCATGCGGATCGCTGTGACAACTTCGTCACGATCGATCCACACTGCCGCATCACTCTGCGGAACCGCTCCAACCGGGGTCTGACCCCGGTTTTTGGGTCTGCGCGGCAGGTCGCAGGTCGATCATCTAGAGTCGCGGCGTGATCTTCGACGCCGCGTCCGAGGGCACCCACGTCATCCTCGGGATGCTGATCGTGGGGCTCATCTTCCTCGTCGTGATCCTCCTCGGCGAGCTGACGAACTGGGCCGGCCACCGCCGCGCCGAGCGTCGCAGGGCGCGCCGCCAGGCGTACTAGCCGCTAACCGCCGAGAGCGTCTCGATCAGCTGACGGCGCACGCGCTCGAGCTCCTGCGTATGCGCATCGAGCTCGTCGCGGCTTGCGCCGCGGCCGGCGAGCACCTCCCGCACGAGCGCGAGACCGCGTGCGTGCAGGAGGAGATCGTCGATCCGACGGTCGAGCACGGTGTCGCTCAAGTCCGCTCCCGGTGCCGGCAAAGCCGACACCTCCGCTCCTTTGAGCTCCGTCAAGCCGACGTTCATGCCGCATCCTCGAGGAGCTCGAGGCGGTCGCCCGTGCGTTCCACGACCGGGCGCGGCCGGTGTGCACGAAGCGCCGGCGTCACGAGAGCCGAGAGGATCCCGAGGGCCGCGAGCACGGCGAAACCGACGCGGTAGCCGTGCGTCGTCGCGGCGGCGGAGACGCCCGCGTGGCCCGTGGCGGACGCGGCGATCGTCGTGATCGCGGCCAGTCCGACCGCGCCGCCGACCTGGCGGCTCGTGTTGACGAGCCCCGACGCGATCCCGGACTGCGCGGGCTCGACTCCGGCGAGCGCTGCGATCGTGACCGCGACGAACGAGACGCCGATGCCGACGCCGCTGAGCAGGAACGACGGGAGCAGGTCGGTGACGTAGTGCGCGTGCACCGGCAGGCGCACGAGCAGCGCCTGCGACGCGGCCGCCGAGAGGAGGCCCGCCGC
>JAICTB010000040.1 GCA_025936595.1 Thermoleophilia bacterium
GGGCTACATCGAGGCGGCACGGCAGGAGGAGATGTCGCACTACCTGCTCGAGCAGGGAGCAAGCGGCAAGCCGAGCCCGTTCACGACGTTCTACTTCCCGCCGAACATGTTCGGCGACGCGCAGACGACGCTGAACGTGCTCGTCAGCCTCGAAGACGCGTTCATCGCTGCGTACCTCGTCGGCGTGCGCCAGTTCAGCCACGACGACCTGCGGGTGACCGCGGCGCGGATCATGGGGATCGAGTCGGATCACCGCACGCTCGCCCGCGTCGTCGCACCGGGCGTCGCGGCGGCGGACGGCGGGCCGATCGAGCTCGTCACCGGCGTGCAGGGTGTCGCGGAGTCAGTCGACCCCCCGAACAACAACGGCTACGAGCGGACCCTGGGCTGGACGACGATCGACCAGGCGATCGCCGCCCTGCTCCCGTTCGCCGATCAGGACGCGGCCGGGAAGGCCGGCTTCGACACCTCGAAGCCCTACACGTTCGAGCCGTTCGCGCCGACGCTGCCGAGCCCGCTCGGCGAGTTCCACTCGTTCACAGGCTAGAGGTAGTCGCTCGAGCATCGTGGGAGGCCGGCGAGCCGGCCTCCCACGCGTTGCGCTCTCAGGGGCAGGTCACGTCCGGGTTCCACGACGCGAACATGCCGCTCGGGTTGTGCTTCCAGAGCCAGACGTGCAGGTCGTAGTGGATCGGCATGCCGGGTGCGTGCCCGAGCATCGGGCCGTCGAACGCACGGCCGAAGATGCTCGGCCGGTCGCCGTCGGTCTTGACGTTCTGGTCGGCATCCGGCTGGAAGTACTCGGCGGCGACGAGCTCGAGCCCTCCGCCCGCCTTCGGCGCGTACACGAGGATCGGCGGCTTCGTCGCGACCGACGGCGCACCCGGCGCCATGAACGCCATGTTCATGTAGTGGATGCCCATGCCGCCTCCGTACGACGTCTGGTTCCGGTCGATCGGCGTCGCTGCGCACGGCGAGGCCGCGACATAGCCGGCCGCCTTCGCGACGTCGACGGAGCGGTACTTGTCGAGCGCGGCCTTCGTCCGCGCGAGCTCCTGCGCGATCTTCTTGCCGGGATACTTCGCCGCGTGGCTCGAGTGCGACGTCGCTGCGAAGGCGGTCCCCGCCACCGCAGCCAGGGCGACCGCGGCGATGACAGCGCTCCACCGTGCTCTGGGCGCCCACGAACGATGCTGCTTCATTACTCCTCCTCGAGGTTCTGACGCGCCGCCTCGGGCACGTCGGGGTTGAAGACGTCGACCGTCCGGCGCCATGAGCCGTCGGCCTGTCGGCGGTGGAGGACGAGGTACTTGCCGGCGTCGGCGACGGGCGTACCGCCGTCGACGTCGAGGCCGAGGGTGTAGCGGCCGATCTCGATCGCGACCCCGTCGACGACCTGCAGCTCGATCGCGTGCAGCTCGACGCTCCTGAGGCCGAATGCGATCCCCTCCCGCCAGTACGCCTCGATCTGGCCGCGGCCTCTGATCAGCTCGGCTGCCGGTGTGAGCAGCGTGCCGTCGTCCGCGTAGAGCGCGGCGGCCGCCGCCGCGTCGCCGCGGGCCAGGGCCTCTGCAAGCGCAGAGGTGGCCGGTCCGGTCCCGTCCTCCATGGTCCAGAGGCTCGCGCGGCGACGTTGCAGAAAGGTTGCAAGCGCGCCGTCGCGTTGCGATCGGGTGGGTCAGTCGGAGAGCCCCAGCGCCACTGCTTCGTCGAGCGGCAGCGGCGCCGGCCACGGCAGATCCGGCATGGCGGCGGCGAACTCGCTGCGATCGAACTGCCCGAACCGCCCCCCGGTGTCCTCGACTGCCTCCACGGAGGACCAGAGGCGGAGCGCGCGGGCGTCGTCCCCCCGCAGCGCCGCCGCCCGCGCGAGGATCGCGAGGGCATGGAGTGTCTCCTGGTGGTTCGCCGTCTCGGAGGCGATCGCGAGATAGGCCCGGGCGTGGCGTTCGGCGTCGTCGACCTTCCCCTGCTCGAGCGCCATCTCCGCCAGGTCGGAGAGACCACGCACCTGCCACCAGACCCAGCCGATCTCCTGCGCCATCTCGAGCGCCTGCTCGATCATCGCGACGGCCGGCTCCCGGTTCCCCTCCTCCCACTCGATGCCGCCGAGGTTGCCGATCACCTGCAGCTCGCCGATGTGGTCGCCGATCGCACGGAACGTCTCGAGGCATTCTTCCCACTGGCGCCGCACGTACGCGAGGTCTCGATCGTGGTAGCCGACGACGCCGAGCCTGAACTTCGCATGTGCCATCCCCGCTGCATCGCCTGCTCGGCGCGCAAGCTCACCGCTTCGTTCGTACTGTGTGCGTGCGGCCGGCCACTTGCCCTGCACGTCGAGGCACGCTGCGTAATCACGGGTCGCGCCTACGAGCACGAGCGGGTCGATGCCGTTCGCGCGCGCGAGCAGCTGCTCGTAACGGCGTTCACCCTCCGACGTCGCGTGCACGACCCAGAAGTTCTCCAGCGCGAGCGCGATGCGCAGCCCGAGCTCGACGTCGCCGGAGACCGCCCAGTCCATCGCCGCGCGCAGGTTGTGCTGCTCGGCGAGAACGAGCTCCGCCCGCTGCGGGCCTTTGCCGAGCGACGTGACCGATAAGTTCGCCGCCTCGGCGACGTGGAGGTAGTGATCGGCGTGGCGACGCCTCACCTCCTCGGCCGCGGCATCCTCGCAGAGCTTCGCCGCTGCATACTGGCGGACCGTCTCGAGCAGGCGATACCGGGTGCGCTCACCTGGTTCGGCAACGACGAGCGACGCATCCACGAGCCGCCCGAGCAGCTCGACCGCCCGGTCCTCGTCCCCGCCGAGACAGACGGCGGCGACCGCCTCCACGTCGGCGCCGCCCGCGAACACGGAAAGCCGGCGCAGCAGCTCCTGCTCGCTCTCCGCGAGCAGCTCGTAGCTCCAGTCCATCGTCGTCTGGAGCGTCCGGTGCCGAGGGTCGGCCACGCGCTGCCAGGCGCGCAGGAAGCGAAAACGGTCGTCCAGGCGTGCCGCGATCTCGGCCGGCGAGAGTGCCTTCGCCCGCGCCGCCGCGAGCTCGATCGCGAGCGGCAGCCCGTCGAGCTCGCGGCAGATCGCCGCGACCGTCGCGAGCGCACGCTCCTCGCCCGCGTCGCGCCGCACCGTCGCCGCGCGCTCGAGGAAGAGGCGCACCGCAGGCGACTGCTCGAGCTCCGCGTCCGGCACGCCCTCCCCTGGCACGCCCAACGGATCGAGCAGGTAGTCGAGCTCGCCCTCGACCGCGAGCGGGACACGGCTCGTCGCGAGCACGCCGACATGCGGGCAGTCGCGCACGAGCGCCTCTGCCAGCGCCGCGCAGGCTTCGACAAGGTGCTCGCAGTTGTCGAGGACGAGCAGCAACTCGAGCGTGCGGAGGTGGCCGAGGAGCCCCTCGAGCACGCCGCGGTCCGATCCCTCGGCGACGCCGAGCGTCTCCGCGACCGCGCCCGGGACGAGATCGGGGTCGGCGAGGGCGGTCAGCTCGACGAGCCATACCCCACCCGGCCACACGTCGACCTGGCGGCCCGCCGCCTCCAGCGCCAGGCGCGTCTTCCCCGAGCCGCCCATGCCGGTGAGCGTGATCAGCCGGCGCTCACGGAGCAGCCGCTCCAGCTCCGCGAGCTCCCGTTCGCGGCCGACGAAGCTCGTCGCCCGGGCCGGGAGGTTATGTCGCGCCTCGACGTCCGGGACAGCGGCCACCTCCTGCCGGAGAATCGCCCGCTCGAGCTCCTTCAGCTCCTCGCCCGGCTCGAGCCCGAGCTCCGTATCGAGGAGCCGGCGCACGGCGCGGTAGGCGGCGAGCGCCTCTGCCTGACGGCCGCAGCGGTACAGCCCGAGCACGAGCTGGCGCTGGAAGCGCTCGCGGAGCGGCTCATCCTGCACGAGCGCTCGCAGCTCCGGAACGAGCGCCGCGTGGCGGCCGAGCGCCAGGTCGGCCTCGAGCCGCTCCTCCAGGCAGTCGAGCCGCAGCTCGTCCAGGCGGCGCGCCTCGTCCGACAGCGACCCGCCGTCGCAGACGTCCGCGAGCGCGCGCCCGCGCCAGAGCGAGAGCGCCGCATGCAGACGCTCCGCCGCGACGCCCGCGGCCTGCCGCGCGAGCGCGTCGCGGCCCTGCTGCTGGAGCTCCACGAACCGGTGGACGTCCAGGCGCTCGGGATCGACGGTGATCGCGTAACCGCCTGCGCGCGTGACCACGGTGTCCGGACCGAGTGTGCGTCGCAACCGCGAGACGTAGGAGCGCAGCGTCTTCTCCGCGCCCGCGGGCGGACTGCCGAGCCACAGCTCCTCGGCGAGCCGGTCGGACGAAACCGGCCGGCCCGGCTCGAGCAGGAGGAGCGCGAGCAGGGCGCGCTGTCTGCGGCCGCCGAGCGGCAGCGCGTGCCCGTCCAGCACCGCCTCCACCGGCCCGAGGAGGCGGAACTCAACCCCTTGTCCTTCCGTGTCTGGCACGAACGCGCATACACATAGCGGACCCGGCTGCGGCCCTCCTTTCGCGGTCGAAGGAGGGCCGCAGCCGTCGATCTCAGAGCGTCCGTGCGAAGCCCGTCAGCAGCTGCACTTGCTCCGGCGTCAGCCAGCCGTTGCGGGCGACGAGGGCGAGCGTGGCCTCATAGCCCCGCAGGAGCCCGTCATCCGCGGGACCCGGAGAGGAACCGAGCCGGCCGGCTGCGCGCTCCGCCGCGGCGGCGAGCAGGTCGGCGAGAGCCTGTTGCTGCGGCGAGAGCAACGCGTAGGCCGGCGAGTCGTCCACGAGGCCGACGGTGAGTGCCGCGATGCTCGCTGGATCGGCGATGACCGTGAACGTCGTCGTCCCGCTGCCGGTGTTCCCGGCCGCGTCAGTTGCGGTCGCGGTCAGCACGTGGGTGCCGAGGCCGAACGCATAGGCGGGGCCGGTCGCCCCGGGGCACGTCGAGGTTCCGGCACCGGAGAGCGCGTCCGAGGCTGCGCAAGCGATTGCGACATCCTGGTCGACGGTGTAGCTCCCCGCGTTGCCGCTGTAGGCGACCGTCGGAGGCGTTTCGTCGATTCGCACGGCGACCGTGTGCGGCGTCTCCGCATTTCCGGCGGCGTCCGTTGCGAAGTAGGTGACGGTCGTCGTCCCCTCGGCGGTGACCGGCACGTCCACCGAGCTACCGGCCGTCGTGGTGGCCTCCTTCGACTGTGCGCCGGAGGTCGACGCGGTCAGGGACGCCACGCCCGAGCCGCCTTCCTCGTCGCGTGCGGTCACGTGTACGGTGACGGGCCCGTTGCTCCAGCCTGCGTCGTTCGGCACGGGTGCGATGGTGGCAGCACTTGTCGGGGCCGTCGTGTCGCTCGGAGCCGCGGGCGCACCGCCGACGACTGGGAGCAGGCCCGAGCTCGACGTCGCGACGACGTCGTCGGGAACGACGATGCGGAACGCCACGGTTCCGGTGAAGTCACCGAGGCCGTTCTCGGCCAGCACCGTCGACTGCAGGCCGTCGGCGAGCAGGCTCACCGTCTGCTCCAGGTCGGCCGTCAGCTCGCTCGTCCCCTGCGGCAGGTCGACCGGCACCGAGAACGTGTCATCGATCGTGGTCGGCGTGCCGTCGTTCGTGTCCGGCGTGTAGTCCTGCTCATAGCCGCCGATTGGCAAGAGGCCCTCTCCGCGCACGAACGTGCAGCAGAAGTCGATTGCCACGTGCGTTCTCACCTGCGGGTCGCCGATCAGGTCGGGCGCGCCGTTCGTCGCGGCGAGCGTGCCGTGCACCGTTCCCTCGAGAAGCACTGTGGCCGCCTTCGAGAGCGTCAGCTCGTCGTCGATGCTCGCGCTGCCGTTCGTGTCGGCGACACCGCCGAAGTTCGGATCGGGAGCATTTCCGACGCGGATCGACGCGCCCGCTCCCGCGCGGAGAATCCCGGCGGCCTCGTCGACGGACGCAGTCGCCCCGCCCGAGCGATCTGCGCAGCCGGTCGACGCGCAAGACGCCGCGTCGAGAGGCGCGAACGGCGCGAGCGGCCAGCCCCAGGAAGCGGAGGCGACGCCGTTCGCGCCGGCGTCGTCGGCGTTCTGGTCGATCTTCGTGGGCGACGTGCTGAGCCCGGACGTCTCGCCGGCATCGGCATACACCTGGACGCTCGCGTGAACACCGGCGCGAGCCTGTGCGCACGCAAGCAGCGAAGCAGCGGCCAGCGCGGCCGCGACAGCAACTCTTCTCATGACACTCCTCTTTTCATTGACCGGCGGCGCGGCGTGCCGCGCCGCTCCATCGCTTGGAGTGTCGGCGGGCGGCGTTGCAAAAACGTTGCAGTCGAGCGGCGGCCGGCGGGCGCTGGTATGAATCGCGCGGTGGCCGGCGCGCAGATCGACACGCTGAGTAGCGTCCCGCTGTTCGCGGAGCTCGACGCCGCCGAGTTGCAGGCGGTCGCCGACTCGATGCACGAGGCCAACGTCCCTCCGGGCGCGGTCGTGACCGTGGAGGGCGGCCCCGGCGACGGCTTCTTCGTGATCGAGAGCGGCGAGGCCGAGGTCACGGTGCAGGGCGAGCCGCGCGGCACGCTGGCAGCCGGCGACTACTTCGGCGAGATCGCGCTGCTGATGGGCTCCGACCGCACCGCGACGGTCACGGCGACGAGCGACCTTCGCTGCTACGCCCTGACGCCCTGGGATTTCCGGACACTCGTGGAAGGCAATCCGTCGATCGCCTGGAAGGTGATCCAGTCGATGGCCGCCCGCCTCGCCCAGTAGAGGCTAGGGAAGACCGGCGGCGCCCCGCGCGTCCAGTGTGCGAGAGATCTTGAGGGGGGCCGCGATGGGCGTTACGTTCCAGCACATGTGGAGTGTCAAGTCAGGGACCAAACCGGAGCCCGCGGCGGCTCCGGCCGAGCCGCCCGGCGGGGACGAGCGCGTGCTCGAGATCCCGTACGCGATCCGCTGGCTCGTGCCGAGGGGCGAGCGGTTCGCGAACTTCAACATCCTCAACGACAACGACACGCAGCTCGACTACTGTCGCCGCTTCGGGCACATCTACGCGGTCGGCATCCCGACGAAGAAGTGGCGGCTCGTCGTCGTCTCCGATCCGGCGCTCCTCGACGAGGTGGCGGGCGACGAGGAGCAGTTCGGCAAGCGGATCGAGGAGATCAACTTCTTCGACCAGCTGCAGAACACGCGCGGCGGCGGCATCTCGGTGATCGGCGACGGTGAGCGGTACGAGCAGATCCGCCGCGTGATGCTGCCGTGGTACTCGCCGCAGCACCAGCGCACGCAGCTACCGCGGATGAAGGAGCAGGCGCAGAAGCTCGTGGCCGCATGGGCGGCGCTGCCCGAGGGCGAGGCGATCGACGCGCGCGCGTGGATGGAGCGGTTCACGCTCGAAGTGTCCGGACGCGGCGCATGCAGCTACGACTTCGGCCTGCTGGAAGAAGACGCGGTGTGCCCGCACGCGTTCGCCGCCGCCGTCCCGGAGAGCACGAAGGAGAGCATCCTGCGCGTCGCCGAGCCGCGCCCGGACTTCACGCTCTTCGCAGGGCGCGAACGGCGCAGGCGCCTGAAGCGCTACCGCAAGCAGAACAAGGAGCTCTTCAGGACGGCCGACGCGCTCGTTCGCGCGCGCATGCACACGAAGCCGCTCGGCACGCAGACGGATCTGCTCAGCCGCCTCGTCAGCACGCCCGACCCCGAGACCGGCGAGCTTCTGGACGGCGCGGCGATTCGCGACCAGATCCTCATGCACCTCTCCAACGGCTTCAACGGCCCATCCATCACGGGCGCGTGGCTCGCATACGTGCTCGCGACACATCCCGACGTGGAGGAGAAGCTGATCGCCGAGATCGACTCGATCACCGGCGGCGATCCCGATTTCGACCTGCAGTACGAGGACCTGATGTCGCTGACGTACACGACGCAGGTGATCAAGGAGACGCTGCGGATCTATCCGCCGATGCCCGTCACGATCCGCCGCAGCCTCAAGGACGGGATTCTCGGCCGCTACCGCATCCGCAAGGGCGACATCATCCTCGTCGGCACGCTCGCCGCGCAGCGCGATCCCCGCTACTGGGGGCCGGACGCGGACCAGTTCGACCCCGGGCAGTTCGCGATGGAGAAGGTCGTCGAGCGCCCGCGGCATGCCTTCATCCCGTTCTCCGTCGGCAAGCGGCAGTGCATGGCGCAAGAGGTGACGTTCATGATGCTGCGCGTCGTTCTCTTCGAGATCTACAAGCGCTACCGGTTGCGGCTCGCGCCGGGAGCGACGGTTGCAAAGAACACGGTCGTTACGACGAAGCCGGCAGCGGTTCCGGTGATTCCCTTGCCGCGCGAGCGCCGGCAAGCGACCGTCGTTGCGCTGCGGGAGCGCGCCGTCGTCGCCGCTCCCGTGGTCGCGCGCGACTGGGGCGACCCGACCGCGATTCCGGAGACGAGCGCATATCGCCACCTGGTGATCGCGTACGGCAGCAACTTCGGCGCGTGCAAGGATCTGGCGGAGCGCTTCGCGGAGCGCAGCCGCTTTTACGGCTACACCAACGACGTCATGACGCTGAACGCGCTGGCCGAGTCGCCGCCGCGCACGGAGCCGTGGCTGCTCGTCGTCATGACCTCGACCTACACGTCGAACCCGCCGACGAACGCGACGGCGTTCAGGGCGTCGCTCGAGCAGGACGCCGGGGCGCAGAGCTGGCGGCACTGCAAGTACGCCGTGTGGGGGCTCGGCAATAGCCAGTGGAACGCCTTCCTCGCGTTCCCGCGCTACGTGCACGCGAAGCTGTCGGAGCTCGGAGCCGAGCCGATCGCCGATTTCGCGTTCGGCGACGTCGGCTCCCCGGTATGGGAGCGCCTGCACGAGGACTGGAACCGGAGCGTCTGGCCGGCGCTGCTGGAGCTGTCGGAGGCGCGGCCGACGGAAGAGGCCGCTGCGCGCGTCGCGGCGGAGACGGCGGCCGCAGGTGCGCTGACCGGTGCCGACTCGAGCACGGCGATGGCGATGTCGCTCGGCGGAGGCGACACCGCGCCGCGCGTCCTGCTCGTCCCGACGATCCTCACGAACACCGTCAGTGCCGAGACGGTCGCGGTGCGTGCGCAGGTCTGTCGCGAGCTCCAGGCGGGCGAGTCGCCGAAGCGCACGCGCCACGTGGAGATCGCGCTGCCCGACGGAGTCGCGTACACGGCCGGCGACCACCTCGGCGTCTGCCCGAGGAACGACGAGGAGCTTGTCGAGCGGCTCGCGGAGCATCTCGGCGCCGCGCTGGACAGCCTGTTCATGGTGCCGAAGACGTTGAACGTGCGCGCCGTCCCGAAGGGCGTCGTGCTCCAGGTCCGCAACGTCCTCACGAACCTGGTCGACATCGCCGGGAAGCCGGCAGTGCCGACGCTCGAGCTGCTGCTCAGCAAGGTCGCGGATCCTGCCGAGCGGCAGCGGCTCGAGGAGATCAGGGACGTCCTGCAGACGCCGGACGGCCCTCCGTCGCCGCTGCGGGCTGCGGTCGACGCCGGCGCCTACGACGTTTTGCGGCTGCTGGACGAGTTCGCGTCGTGCAAGCTGAACATCTTCGAGTTCCTCCAGGTCGCGCAGCCGCTGCGGCCGCGCTACTACTCGCCGAGCTCGAGCCCGCGCGTGCACGGCGACGTCGCGCATCTGACGGTCGGGCTCGAGTCCGTTGCCGTGCCGGGGGCGCCCGAGCGCGTGTTCCGCGGCATGAGCGCGCACTACGTGCACAGCCTCCGCGAGGGCGACCGCGTGAACGTCTTCCTCGAGAGCGCCGACGGCTTCCACCTCCAGGAGGACGTGACGAAGCCGATGATCTTCGTCTCCGCCGGAACCGGCTTCGCGCCGATGCGGGCGTTCCTCTGGGAGCGGCTGGCGCTGATGCGCGACGGCGTCGCGCTCGCCGAGGCCGCGCTCTTCAACGGCATCCGCTCTCGAGAGGTCGACGCTATCTACAGCGACGAGATCGAGCGGTTCACCGCCGAGGGCGTTCTCGACCACGTGCACGTCGCCGAGTCGCGCGCACGGCCGGACCGCCGCGACTACGTGCAGGACCGGCTCCGTGAGGAGGGTGGCCTCGTATGGCGCCTGCTCGAGGCCGGCGCGTACGTCTACGTGTGCGGCTCGCAGCCGATGCGCGACGGCGTGCGCGAGGCGTTCATCGATATCGTCACGGATTACGGACAGATGCCGCGCGAGCATGCGGAGGCGTTCATGGAGGAGCTGGAGACGACGACGAACCGTTACCGACCCGATCTCTGGGGCTAGAGGCTTGGACCTCCTCGCGCTCATCTCCATGTGCCTGGCGTTAGTGATGTTCGCGTTCGCCGCCAGCGGAAGGGAGCTCCGCCATTTCAACGAGATCTCGCTCGGTCTCGTCTTCCTCACGGCGGCGCTGATCTTCCAGTTCACGGCGATCACGCACACCACGATCGGTCGCTGACTGAAAACCGACAAAATAGGCGCGTGACGGTCGATCTCGGCGGCGAAGCAGAACGGCTGCAGCGGCTCCAGGCGCTCACGGACGCCGCGCTCGCGCACCTGCATCTCGACGAGTTGCTGGACGCGCTGCTCCTGCGCACCCGCGAGCTGCTCGGAGTCGATACCTGCGCAGTGCTGCTGCTCGACGAGGAGGCGAACGAGCTCGTCGCGCGGGCAGCGGTGGGCATCGAGGAAGAGGTGGAGGCGGGAGTCCGGATCCCGGTCGGCCGCGGCTTCGCCGGTCGGGTTGCGGCCCTCAAGCAACCGGTGATCCTCGATGACGTCGACCACGCGGACGTGCTCAACCCGATTCTGCACGAGAAGGGAATCAAGTCGATGCTCGGCGTGCCGCTCCTCGTCGCGGGCAATGCAATCGGCGTGCTCCACGTCGGCACGCTGACGCTGCGGGACTTCAACGAGGGCGACGTGGAGCTGTTGCAGCTCGCCGCCGACCGGGCGGCGGTGGCGATCGAGCACGCACGCCTGTTCCAGGCGGAGCGGCGGGCACGCGAGCGAGTGGAGCACGTGCAGGCGGTCACCGATGCAGCGCTCGCGCACCTGGAGGTGGATGACCTGCTGAAGGTGCTCCTGCCGCGGATCCGGGACATTCTGAGGGCGGACACCTGCGCGGTGCTGCTGCTCGACGAGGCGACGAACGAGCTCGTCGCGCGGGCAGCGCTCGGGATCGAGGAGGAGGTCGAGGCCGGGGTCCGGATCCCCGTCGGTGGAGGTTTTGCCGGACGGGTCGCCGCGAGCAAGCAGCCGGTGATCCTCGACGATCTCGCCACGGCGCACGTGCTCAACCCGATCCTGCGCGAGAAGGGGATCCAGTCGATGCTCGGCGTGCCGCTCCTCGTCGGAAGCGAGGCGACCGGCGTCATGCACGTGGGCTCGCTCGTCCGGCGCAGCTTCACCGGCGACGATGTCGAGTTGCTGCAGCTCGTCTCTCAGCGCGTGGCGATCGCGATCGAGCGCGCGCAGCTCCACGAGGAGACCCTGCAGCTCGACCAGCTGAAGTTGAACTTCGTCGCGATCGCCTCACACGAGCTGCGCACGCCCGCAACGTCGGTCTACGGCGCGTTGACGACGCTCGTCGAGCGGCGCGGGCTGCCGCCAGAGACGCGTGAGGAGCTGCTCGTGACGGCGCAGCAGCAGTCCGACCGGATGCGGCAGCTGATCGAGCAGCTGCTCGACCTCTCGCGTCTCGACGCGCACGCGCTGGGGGTGAAGCCGCGCCCGGTCGTCCTGCACAGTGTCCTCAGCGAGATCGCCGCCGCAGCACCCGGAGACGTGCCGCTCCGGCTCGACGTGCCGGTGGATCTCGCCGTCGTCGCCGATCCGCTGGTGCTCGAGCGCATCGTGTCCAACCTGCTGGCGAATGCCATCCGGCACGGCGCGCCGCCGATCCGGATCAGCGTCGAGCAGGCGAACGGAAGCTTCTGCATCTCCGTCGAGGACGAAGGGGGCGGGGTGCCGGAGGAGCTGCGGGAACGGCTCTTCGAACGGTTCACCAGGGTCGACGCCGGCGGCGGGAGCGGGCTCGGGCTTGCGATCGCCCGCGCCTACGCTCGCGCCCATGGAGGAGAGCTTCTCTATTTCGAGGGGGAGCGCGGCGCGCGCTTCGACCTGATCGTGCCTCAAACCTGAGGGGCTTTACCGGGCGCGTCTCCGGCCTATTGCAGGGGAGAGAGATGATGCGCGAGCAATCGGACCCGTACATCGTCCTGGGAATCGGCCGACAGGCGTCGGCGCCGGAGATCTCGCGTGCCTACAGGCGAGCAGCGCGCGTGACGCATCCGGACAGCAGCCCTGCAGGCTCGGCGTCGGCCGAGCGGTTTCAGGCGATCAGCGACGCGTACGAGACGCTGCGCGACCCGAAGCGGCGGGCAGCCTACGACCGGGCCCACCCGCCGGTCAGCCGGCCCATCCCGCCCGTGGCCTCGATCGTGCGGAGCTCCGTGCAGTACGCGAGGCCCGGCGGTCAGCACATCGTCCTCGGGTCGCGTCGGCCGCCGGACACTTGAACGCCGGTCGTCCGGGCCTACTCCAGAGAACGATGACACCGAACATCCCGACTGGAGGTGTGGAATGACCAATCTGCTGATTCGCGACCCGTTCCTCGCCGCTCCGTTCCGTCTGATGGACGAGCTCCTGCGCTCGACGAGCAACGGCAATCGGGTCAC
>JAICTB010000073.1 GCA_025936595.1 Thermoleophilia bacterium
CTCGGGCGTCGATGTGGCCGGCGCCCCCGACCGCTTCGGTGCGTCCATCGCCACCGGGATCGGCGGCCTGCACAGCTACCAGGAGTGCTACCACGTGCTCCTGACCCGCGGCCCCGACCGCGTGAGCCCGTTCTCGATCCCATCGATCATTCCGAACATGGGCGCCGGCTGGGTCTCGATCGAGCTCGGCACGAAGGGGCCGCTGATGAGCCAGTGCACCGCGTGCGCAGCGTCGAACATGGCGATCGGCGATGCGATGGACGAGATCCGCGTCGGCCGCGCGGACGTGATGTTCGCCGGGGGTACCGAGGCGCCGATCACCGAGGTCGGCATCGCGGGCTTCGACGCGATGCGCGCGTTGTCGCGCCGAAACGACGATCCGGCACATGCGTCGCGGCCGTTCGACAACGAGCGCGACGGGCTCGTGATGGGCGAGGCCGCAGCGGTGCTCGTGCTCGAGGAGCTCGAGCATGCGCAGTCGCGGGGCGCGAAGATCTACGCCGAGCTGATCGGGTACGGCATCTCGTCGGACGCGGCGCACATGACGGAGCCGGATCCAACCGGCGAGAGCCCGGCTCGCGCGATGACGATGGCGTTGAAAGACGCGGGCGTCGAGCCGCAGGAGGTGGGGTACGTGAATGCGCATGCGACCTCGACGCCGCTCGGCGACGCCGCCGAGACGCGCGTGATCAAGCACGCGTTCGGCGAGGAGCACGCCACGGACGGGCTCGCAGTCTCCTCGACGAAGGGCGCGACCGGCCACTGCTTCGGCGCCGCCGGCGCGGTCGAGGCCGTGTTCACGACGCTCGCCGTCGTCGACCGCAAGGCGCCGCCGACGATCAACTACGCCGAGCCTGACCCCGACTGCGACCTCGACTACGTGCCGAACGAAGCGCGCGATCTGCCGGACCTGCGCGTCGCCGTCTCGAACTCGTTCGGGTTCGGCGGCCATAACGCGTCGCTCGTCGTCCGCGCGTTCGAGTAAGCGCAAGAGGAAAACGACGGCCGCGGCGCGAATCACTCGCGCATGGGCCGCACAAGCGTTGCCGTCCGAGGCGACTCCTACCGTGCGCCCATGCGCGTTGTCGAGGTGGGCGGTCGCCTGGTCGAAGTGCACATACGCCGGTCGAAGCGCGTACAGGGTCACCGCATCTACGTGCGGCAGGGCCACCCGCCGGAGCTCGTCGTTCGGCCGCGGGCCTCCGACCAGGAGATCGACACCGCAATCGCGCTGCACCACAGCTGGCTCGAGCGCCAGCTTGCGAAGCTCACCGAGCCGAGCCTCGGCCTCGACCGGCTGACGCTCACGGAGGTGCAGGGAAGACGCGAGGCGCACGCGCGCATCTCCCTGCTCGCCCAGTCGGAGGCGGCCGCGCTCGGTGTCTCCTACACGCGCCTGACGTTGCGCGACCAGCGCAGCCGCTGGGGCTCGTGCTCGAGCAACGGCGCCCTCAGCTTCAACTGGCGGCTCGTGCTTGCGCCGCACGACGTCCTCGACTACGTCGTCGTCCACGAGATCTGCCACCTCGCCGAGCACAACCACGGGCCGGCGTTCTGGCGGCTCGTGGAGCAGCGACGCCCGAACTACCGCGAGTCGAAGCAGTGGCTCGATGTCCACGGCTGGGAGATCCTCGCCTACCGGCCGCCGCTCGACGCCGCTGCGTAAAGTCCAAGAGGCATGGACCGCTGGGCGAGCTTCGACTGCTACGGCACGCTGATCGACTGGGACGGCGGCGTCCGAGCCGAGCTCGCGCGCGTCTTCGGCGAGGAGGCTGCCGATGCGCAGCTCGAGCGCTATCACGAGGTCGAGCCGGATCTCCAGCTGAACGGCACGCTCAGCTACCGCGACGTGCTGACGGAGACGATGCGCCGCCTCGGAGCACCGGCGGGCGCCGAGCACGGGCTCGCCGAAGCGCTGCCGGGCTGGCGCGCATTCCCGGAGGTGCACGGCGCGCTCGAGGAGCTGCGGTCGCGCGGCTGGAAGCTCGCGATCCTCTCGAACACCGACGACGACTTCATCGCGGCGTCGCAGGTGCAGATCGGCGTGCCGTTCGACGAGGTCGTCGTTGCGCAGGAGATCGGCTCGTACAAGCCCGCGCACAAGCACTGGGACGAGTTCTTCGAGCGCACGCGCGCCCCGCGTGAAGGGCACGTGCACGTCGCAGGGTCGCAGTTCCACGACATCGTCCCGGCGAACGAGCTGGGGTTGCGCAGCGTGTGGATCAACCGGACCGGCGAGCCGCGCCTCGCCGAGCCGACGCGGGAGCTGCCCGACTTGCTGGCATTGCCGGAGACGCTCGACGAGCTCGTTCCTTGAGCGCGCTTCGCGCGCGCTGTCCCGACTGCCGCACCCTGACGGCCGTTGCGATCGGCCCGGACTACCAGTGCCATGCGTGCGGGCGCGAGTTCGCGGCCGGGCTCGTGCGCGTGCCGCGGTCCTGGGGCACCGGTGGTGACGCGATGGCGGAGGCGGCGCATCTGGAGGTCCCGTGGCCCGAGGCGGCCGTGATCGACGAGGACACGCTCGAGGCTCAGATCGCCCGCCAGGCGCACGAGCTGCCGCAGCGTCCGCTCGTCCTCGGGGGCTGCTGCTGTGCGCACGTCGGCGCGGTGCGCGAGCTCGCCGCGCGGCACGGTCGCCTGGGGGTCATCTGGTTCGACGCGCACGGCGACCTCAACACGCCCGAGACCTCGCCGTCCGGCAACGCGTGGGGGATGCCGCTTCGCATGCTGATCGACGGCGGCGACGTCGACGCGCGCGACGTGACGCTGCTCGGCGCGCGCAACCTCGATCCGCCGGAGGTCGCGTTCATCGATGCCGCAGGCATCCGCCGGGAGCTCGGCGACCTGCCCGAGCAGATCTACGTCGCGGTCGACTGCGACGTCCTCGACGGCTTCCCCGTCTACATGCCCGAGCCGGGCGGGATTGCCCTCCCCGACCTCGAGCAGACGCTCGCGACCCTACCCGTGCCCGCGGGCGCGGGATTCAGCGGGCTCGTCCCGTCGGACGTCGCGGCCGAAGCGCTTCCCCGCCTCGCCCACGCGCTCGGGCTGTAACCGGATCGCCCCTGCGAGCGGTCTAAGCTCTAGCCGATGTCCGATCAGATCGACGTGCACGTCGAGCACCGGGATGCTCCGCCGCCGCCCGAGCGCAAGCATCCGAACACCTGCCCGAGCTGCGGCTCGCACTACCGGGACGACGAGCTCGAGGCCGCGCTCTGGGTGTGCGGCCAGTGCGGCCATCACTTCCCGATGGGCGCGCGCGCGCGGATCGACTGGTACGCGGACGAAGGCACGTTCGTCGAGGAGGCCGCGGACGTGCGGTCGGAGGACCCGCTCGAGTTCTTCGACCTGCGCCCCTACGCGGAGCGGCTTGCCGAGGCGGAGCTGAACACGGGCCTCGGCGAGGCCGCGGTGATCGGCCAGGCGGCGATCGACGGCCATCCGGTGCAGCTTGCGGTGATGGACTTCACGTTCATGGGCGGCTCGATGGGTAGCGCCGTGGGCGAGAAGTTCTCGCGTGCGTGTGACTCCGCGATCGAGCGAGGAGTGCCGCTCGTTTCCGTCACGAGCTCCGGCGGCGCGCGCATGCAGGAGGGGATTCTGTCGCTGATGCAGCTGCCGAAGACGGTGTGCGCGGTCGAGGACCTGCACGACGCGCACGTGCCGATGCTGACGGTGATGGCGCATCCGACGACGGCGGGCGTGCTCGCGTCGTTCGCGTCGCTGGGGGACGTCACCATTGCGGAGCCGGGCGCGCTGATCGCCTTCACCGGCCCGCGCGTCGTGCAGCAGACGACCCGCGAGAAGTTGCCGGACGACTTTGGGCTCGCGGAGCAGAACCTGCGCTTCGGCCACATCGACGCGATCGTCCCGCGCGCCGACCAGCGCGCGCACCTCGTCAGGCTGTTGAGGCTTTTCGCATGACGGAGCGGGACCAGGAGCTGAATCTGCGACGGCGGCTGTCGGGGCTCTCACGGCTGCCGCTCCTGCGTGGCGCGCGCGTCGACGGCGAGGCGCAGCGGCTCGAGCGGCAGCTCGAGCGCCTGAAGGCGGACACGAGCGACGAGGCGATCTGGCGCTCGGTCGAGCTCGCCCGTCACGCCGACCGGCCGTACACGATGGATTACGTCGAGCGCCTGATCGACGACTGGGTCGAGCTGCACGGGGACCGCGGCCGTGCCGACGACGGTGCGCTCGTCACCGGGCTCGGGCGGTTCGGCGGCCGCACGATCGCGCTGATCGGCCATCAGAAGGGCCGCGATGTGAAAGAGCGGCTCGACCGGCAGTTCGGCATGGCCTACCCCGAGGGCTACGTGAAGGCGATGCGGGTGATGGAGATCGCCGAGCGCTTCGGCTTCCCCGTCGTCTCTCTCGTCGACACCCCGGGCGCATATCCGGGCGTCGCCGCGGAGCAGCACGGCCAGGGCGGCGCGATCGCGCGCTCGCAGGCGGAGATGGCGCGGCTCACGGTTCCGACCGTCGCCTGCATCATCGGCGAGGGCGGCTCCGGCGGCGCGGTTGCGATCGCCGTCGCCGACCGCGTGCTGATGCAGGAGAACGCGATCTACTCGGTGATCACGCCGGAAGGGTGCGCCGCGATCCTCTGGCGCGACGCCGGGGAGGCGAAGAAGGCGGCCGCGGCGTTCAAGCCGGACGCCCTGCACTGCCTGGAGCTCGGCGTGATCGACGGCGTCGTTGCGGAGCCGGCGGGCGGTGCGCAGACGAACCACGACGAGGCGGCGCAGCTGCTCGGCGGGGCGCTCCTCGAGGCGCTCGAGGAGCTGGAGGAGACGCCTGGCGAGGAGCTCCGGCGCCGTCGCCGGGCCAAGTTCCGCGGCATGGGCGTGTACGCGTGACGATCGGCACGTAATCCCGGCTTTCCACATCGTCCACAGGGTTTTCAACGGGCACAAACGCCCTCCGAAACGCGTCGAGGCCCGCAGATCGCGGGCCTCGAGCGCCTAACCCCCCGTCAGGTGGAGAAGCTCGAGCGGAAGTTTCTCCCCTGCCGGTGGGTCTAAACCTGGGCGGCTGTGGAAACCTGGGCTGATGTCGCTCGGCGAATACCGGCGCAAGCGCGACCCGAAGCTCACGCCCGAGCCGTTCGGCAAGGGACGGCGGAACGAGCGGCCGATCTTCGTCGTCCAGCGCCACGACGCGCGGCGGCTGCACTACGACTTCCGGCTCGAGCGCGCGGGCGCGCTCGCCTCGTGGGCGGTGCCGAAGGGCGTGCCGCTCGAGCCCGGCGCGAAGGCGCTCGCCGTCCACGTCGAGGATCATCCGCTCGAGTACGCGACCTTCCACGGCGAGATCCCGGCGGGCCAGTACGGGGCAGGCACCGTCGAGATCTGGGACAACGGGACGTACGACCTGCTCGAGGAGAAGCGGAACGGGCAGCTCACGTTCGAGCTGCACGGCTCGCGGCTGCAAGGCCGGTGGTCGCTCGTCCCGGCCCACATGGATGGCAAGGAGCAGAACTGGCTGCTGATCAAGCGGCACGACGACGGCGAGGAGGACGCGGTGCAGGGCGAGTATGCGCCGATGCTCGCGACGCTCGCCCGGGAGGTGCCGGCGGGCGCCGGCTGGAGCTTCGAGGTGAAGTTCGACGGCTACCGCGCGATCGCCTACGTGCGCGGAGGGGAGTGCGAGCTCGTCTCGCGGAACGGGAACAGGTTGACCGAGCGGTTCGCGGACGTCGCGAAGGCGATCGTGAAGGCCACGAAGAGCCCGAACGCGGTGCTCGACGGTGAGGTATGCCGTGTCGACGCGGCCACTGGACGCGCGACCTTCTCGGAGCTGCAGCAGGGAAGCGGCACGCTGGTCTTCTACGCGTTCGACCTGCTCGAGCTCGACGGGGAGCCGCTCGTCGGCGAGCCGCTCGAGCTGCGGCGCGAGCTGCTGCGGAAGCTACTCGACGGGCGCACGAAGACGGTCAGCTTCTCCGAGAGCTTCGACGACGGCGCCGCGCTCTTCGGCGTTGCGAAGGAACAGGGTCTCGAGGGCGTCATTGCCAAGCGCGCCGGCTCCACCTACCAGCAGGGGAAGCGCACGCGCGACTGGCTGAAGGTGAAGACCGAGAACGTCCAGGAATTCGTCGTCGCCGGCTACACGCGTGGCGCCGGCCGCCGTGCTGGAACGTTCGGCTCGCTCGTGCTCGCGGTGAACGAAGGGGACGAGCTGCGCTACGTCGGCAACGTCGGGACGGGCTTCGACGACGCGGAGATCCGCCGCCTGCTGAAGCTCCTGCGGCCGCTCCATCGCGACACGTCCCCGTTCCCCGCCGTGCCGAAGATGCCGCGCGTCCGCAAGGGGGACGTGCAGTGGGTTGCGCCGGAGCTCGTCGCGCAGGTGCGGTTCGGCGAGTGGACGCACGACGGCCACCTCCGACATCCCGCCTACCAGGGGATCCGCGAGGACAAGGCCGCGGGCGAGGTGACGCGCGAGGAGCCGCTCGCCGACATCGTCCGGGCCGGGAAGCGCGAGCTCCGGCTCTCGAACCTCGACAAGGTGTTCTGGCCGGACGAGCAGATCACGAAGGGAGACCTGCTCGGCTACTACCGCGCCGTGGCACCGGTGCTCCTGCCGCACCTGCGCGACCGGCCGTTCACGATGCGGCGCTATCCCGACGGCGCGGCCGGCAAGGCGTTCTTCCAGAAGGACGCTCCGAAGCACATGCCCGACTGGATCCCCACCTACCACGCGCTCGTCTCGACACGTGAGCGGTCGCCGGCGAAGAAGTGGGTCGACTTCCCGCTCGTGAACGACGAGCTCGCGCTCCTCTGGATGGTCAACATGGGCTGCATCGACATGAACACGTGGTACTCGCGGGTCGACAGGCCGGACCGCCCCGACTTCGTGCTCTTCGACCTCGACCCGACGCCCGAGGTGCCGTGGTCGCAGACGATCGAGGTCGCGCTGATCCTGAAGGAGCTGCTGGACGCGCTCGAGCTGGACTCGTTCCCGAAGACGTCGGGCGGCAAGGGCTTCCACGTCCTCGTGCCGCTCGATAGGCGCTCGAGCTACGAGGACACGCGCGGCTTCGCCGAGGTCGTCGCGGGCGCGATCGCGCGTGCGCATCCGAACCTCGCGACGACCGAGTGGTCGAAGGCACGCCGGCGCGGCGTCCTGATCGACTCCAACCAGAACGGCGAGGGAAAGACGATCGCGTCCGTGTACTCCGTGCGGCCGAAGCCGAACGCCCCCGTCTCGACGCCGCTCGGCTGGGACGAGGTGAACGAGAAGCTGAACCCGTCCATCTACACCATGTCCGTCGTGCTGGAGCGGGTGCGGCTCCAGGGGGATCTGTACGCGCCCATGCTGACCACGAGGCAATCCCTCGCGAAAGCGCTGAAGCGCTTTCGCTAGAGAGGCTTGGCCGGCCTCGTGCGGGAAGCTTCCTTGGCCACCGAGAGCTCCTTGCCGTCGATCACGGCGTAGCGGAGGGCGATCGCGCTCAGCTCGTCCGAGGCTTCCTTCGCGGCGTGCCCCAGCTTCGCGTCGAGTGTCGCCGGGTCGTCGAGATAGAGGAGGCGCGTCCAGAACGTCGTCAGGACGATCGAGACCCACGGCATGAAGATCGCGTTTCGCTCGAGCGCCGCCGACGGGCGCTGCACGAAGAAGGCGATGAAGATCCCGACCGTCAGGCCAGCGAGCCCGATCGAGGCGGCCGCCTCGCCGAGGCTCGACGCCGTCATCCCCTTCACGAAGGCGGCCACGATTGCGGCGACCCCGAACACCATCATCGCCACGTAGCCGAGGAAGACGACGCGGTACGAGCGCCGCAGGTAGGCGGTCGTGCGCGCGAGCGTGTCGACGTCCTCGCGCAGGATCGAGGCTGCGAGCTCGCGCAGCTCGGCCGTCGTCTCAACCGGATCCCCGTGCCGCGGGCGGGGCAGCCGCATCGTCATGGCGCCCTCCATCCGTCGATTTGTCCCGCGCGAGCCTACGTCAGCGAGCGCATCCCGTCCACCGTGAGCCCGTCGATCTCGACGGGTACAGGAGAGTGGAAGCGGTCGGCGGTCAGCTCGAGGTCGACGTGCTCCACCGGCTCGCCGCGCGGGCTGACGACACCCGTCCCGGTTTCGACATAGCCGAGCCTGCGCGAGACGCCGAGCGACTGTGGATTGAGTTTCATGGCGCCGGAGGTCACACGCTCGGCGCCGAGCTCCTCGAACGCAAGCGTGAGGACCGCGGCGCGCATCTCGGTGCCGAGGCCATGCCCCTGCCAGGCCCGGCCGAGCCACGAGCCCGTTCGCACGATCCGCTCACTCCGGAAGTTCCGTGCGAAGAGCGACTGCACCCCGATCGGGTCGCCGTCGAGAAAGACGACGAACTCGATGCTCCAGTCCTCAGCCGTCGGCGGTTGCCTCTCGAGGTGGTAGCTCACGAACCGCTGCTCGTCGAGGTCGTCCGTCCAGGGCACGCCGAAGGGCATCTCACGAGGATCGTGGATGCCCGCCTCGGCCACGCGGAAGAGCGCACGCAGCTCGGCGACCGTCGGGAGCCGCAGCTCGAGCCGCGGCGTACGCAGGCGCAGACGGGTCAGCGGGTGCGGGAAGCGCGTGTAGAAGTCGCGGCGATCGACGGCGTCGAACCCGAGCTTGCGATAGAGCTCGCGCGGCCAGTCGTCGGCGAGCGCCTCGAGGAAGACGACCTCGTGGCCGCGTACCGACTCCTCGAGCGCGTGCTGCACCACCGCGCGGCCGAGCCCACGCCCGCGGAAGCGCTCGAGCGCCTCGACGTCTTCGATCTGCGCCACGCGCCCGTCGCTGCGTACCTCGCAGTACGCCGCGACTTCCCCGTCGACGAACGCGGCGTAATACCGCGTCGGCGTTGCGGCGGCGATCAGCCGCTTCAGCTCGTCGAGCTGGCGCGCGAGCTCGCTGTCACCCCACGGCAGGGCGAGCATCCCCGTGGTGCGCGCGGGCACGAGCTGATCGAGCTCGACCTCCCGCACCATCGATGTGTCGACCCGCCGGTCCGGCTGACGGGCGTGCGCGAGCACGAGGTGCGTCGAGAGCGCGTAACCGAGCTCGGCGAAGTCGCCCGCGAGCCCGACGCCGCCCTGCTCCACGACGACGCGGCGGTGGAAGCAGTCCTCCAGCGTCGCGTCCGCTTCGGCTGCGAGCTCGCGGGCAGCCGCCACCGCGGTCTCCACCGAGAGGTAGTTGGCGTCGTAGACGGCGGGAATCGAGCCGCTCAGGAGCGCCGTGCCGTGCGCCGTCTCGACCGTGCGCTCGGCGGCGGCGTGTGCGAGCGTACGCCGGAAGGCGCGGATGCGAGCCACTGCCATCTGGTCGCCTATCTTGGCGAGAGAGCCGCGAGCCTGCGCTCGAGAAAACGCCGCTCCGGCTCTCCCTGTGCAAGCGCCAGCGCGCGGCGGTACGCGGCGCGCGCCTCGTCGCTCCGGCCGAGCCTCGACAGGAGCTCCGCACGCGTCGAGTGGAGATAGAGGTAGCCGTCGAGATCGAGCGTGTCGACGATTGCGAGCGCTGCGGCCGCTCCTTCGGACTCCGCGACGGCGACGGCGCCGTTCAACTCGACGACCGGCGAGCCCGTGAGGCGTGCCAGCTCGCGGTAGAGCGCCGCGATCTGCGCCCAGTCGACCGGCTCCTCCGCGTGCAGCGACGCGATCGCCGCCTGGAGCACGTAGGGCCCGCGTCCCTGCAGCGCGAGCGCGC
>JAICTB010000129.1 GCA_025936595.1 Thermoleophilia bacterium
GACGCAGCGGAAGTTGCAGCGGTCGGTGACCGAGATACGCAGGTCGCGCAGCGGGCGGCCGAAGGTGTCGAGGACGTCCATCGGGGAAACGGTAGCCGTATGAGCGAACCCGCAATCCAAAACGGCGAAGACGCGATCGACGAGAGCGGTCGCAACCCGACGCAACAGCGCATCGACGAGGAGGGCGCGAGCGAGGCTCCCGTCGACGCCGACTGGGTATCCGACGACCGCGAGGAGGGCTCGGACACGGCGTAGTCTCGCGCGGGTGCGCGCACTCGCCGTCCTCGTCGCCGTCACCGCCGTCTGGGGCGTGACGTTCGTCCAGGTCAAGGACGCCGTTGCGATCTACCCGCTGTTCGCCTTTCTGGCGCTCCGCTTCGCGATCGCGAGCTGCACGCTCGCCCCGCCCGGGCTCCGCCGGCTGCGGGGCCTCGGCTCTCGCGGCCTGGGTGCCGGTGTGCTTGCCGGATCCCTGATCGGCGCCGGTTATGTCCTGCAGACCGCGGGTCTCGAGCGGACGACCGTCTCCTCGACCGGGTTCATCACGGGGATGTACGTCGTCCTCACGCCGCTCCTCGCGCTCGCCGTCTTCCGCGTGCGGCTCGGCGCCGCGGCGTGGCTGGGCGTCGTGCTCGCCACTGCCGGGCTCGCCCTGCTCTCGGGCGTGCACGCCGGCTCGGCGGCGGGTGACCTCCTGGTGCTCGCCGGCGCGGCCGTGTACTCGCTGCAGATCGTGCTCATGGAGCGCTTCGCGCCGCGCTACGACGCTGTCGCGTTCACGCTCGTCGAGATGCTGACGGCCTTCGGCGGCCTGCTGGCAGTCGCGCTGGCCGCGGGGCAGCTCGGCGTGCCGCACGGCTGGACCGTTTGGGGTGCGCTGCTCGTCACCGGCGTCTTCGCGAGTGCGCTCGCCTTCCTCGCGCAGACGTGGGCGCAGCGGCGGGCGAGTGCGACTCAGACCGCGCTCGCGTTCTCGCTCGAGCCGGTGTGGACGGCGTTCTTCGGCTTCACCCTCGCCGGCGACAGGCTCGGCGCCGTCGCCTGGTTAGGCTGCATCGTGATCATGGCCGGCATCGTCGTCGCGGAGCCGGCTGCGGCGGACGTACTCGTGCGCGTCGTGCGCAGGCCGCGCGCCGCGTGACCGCCGTCCTCCTCGCGCTCGCGTCCGCGGCGCTCTTCGGAGGGATGACGGTCGGCGTGCGCCTCGGACTGCGCGGCGGCGGCGATGCCGCCGGAGCGGCGCTCGCGACCGTGATCCCGGCGCTTCTCGTCACTCTCGCCGCGTCGCTCGTCCGGCACGACGTGCACCACGCGTGGCCGTTCCTGCTTGCGGGCCTGCTCGCGCCGGGCGGCTCCCAGATCCTGTTCACGCTTGCGATCCGCGAGATCGGCGCCTCGCGCACGTCGGTCGCGGTCGGCGCAGCGCCGCTCGTCGCCGTCGCCATCGCGCTTGTCTTCCTGAACGAGCCGCTGCGCGTCACGCTCGTCGTCGGGGCGCTCGCGGTCGTTGCGGGCGGAGTCCTGCTCGCCGCCGAGCGCGACCGGCCCGGCCACCTGCGCGCCCGCGGCCTGCTCTACGCCGGCGGCGCGGCGATTCTCTTCGCCACCCGCGACAACCTTGCGCGGGCGCTGCACGGGCACGCGAGCCCGGAGACGGCCGCCGCGGCGACGCTGGTCGCGGGGACGTTCCTCGCCGCCGCCTGGACGCGCCGCGTGCCGAAGCGCCGCGAGCTCGTGCGCCTCGCGCCGGCGGGCGTGCTTTTCGGGCTCTCCTACGTCTGCCTGTTCGAGGCCTACTGGCGGGGTCGCGTCAGCGTCGTCTCGCCGCTGATCGCGACCGAGTCGCTCTGGGGCGTCGGGCTCTCCGCGCTCCTGATCCGCCAGACCGAGGGCGTGGGGCGGCGGCTCGCCGTCGGCGCGGTTCTCGTCGTCGCGGGCGGAGCCGTGATCGGCGCCACCCGCTGAACCGGACAGGCGCCGCGGCCCGGCCGCGGCGTCTCGAGAACGTGGTCTGACCAGAGGACGGGTCCCCGCCGGACGGTGGAATCGGCCGCCCCCGACGCCCGAATCGGCTCTGCGCGGCGCTGTGGACGGGTCGTCACCGTCTTGCCGAACTTGGTCAGACCAAGGGTCGTGGCCTGTGGGGACAGGCGTGGAAAAGATCTGCTATAAACCCACTGAGATTTTCTTCCAGTACCACCAGAAGGAGCGAAACCAGTGGCAAAGACGATTGGCATCGACCTGGGCACGACCAACTCGTGCATGGCCGTCTTCGAAGGCGGCGAGCCCGTCGTGATCGCGAACGCGGAGGGCGGCCGCACGACGCCGTCCGTGGTCGGATTCACGAAGGACGGCCAGCGGCTCGTCGGCGCGCCGGCGCGCCGGCAGCAGGTCACGAACCCGGAGAACACCGTCTTCTCCATCAAGCGCTTCATGGGCCGCAAGTTCGACGAGGTCACCGAGGAGATGACCATCGTCCCGTACAAGGTCGTGAAGGGCCCGAACGACGATGTGCGCGTGGACGCAGGCGGCAAGGAGTTCGCGCCGCCGGAGATCAGCGCGATGATCCTCCAGAAGCTGAAGGCGGACGCGGAGGGGTACCTCGGCGAGACGGTCACCGACGCCGTGATCACGGTGCCCGCCTACTTCAACAACGCCCAGCGCGAGGCGACGAAGGACGCCGGCAAGATCGCGGGGCTCAACGTGCTCCGCATCATCAACGAGCCGACCGCGGCCGCGCTCGCGTACGGCCTCGACAAGGAGGGCGCGGATCAGACGATCCTCGTCTTCGACCTCGGCGGCGGCACCTTCGACGTGTCGGTGCTCGAGCTCGGGGACGGCGTCTTCGAGGTGAAGTCCACGAACGGCGACAACCATCTCGGGGGCGACAACTTCGACAAGGCGATCGTCGACTGGATGGTCAACGAGTTCAAGAAGGACCAGGGCATCGACCTCTCGGCCGACCCGATGGCGCTCCAGCGACTGTACGAAGCCGCCGAGAAGGCGAAGATCGAGCTCTCGTCGACGATGACGACGCAGATCAACCTGCCGTTCATCACCGCGAACCAGGACGGCCCGAAGCACCTCGACCTGCCGCTCACGCGCGCGAAGCTCGAGGAGCTGGCGCACGACCTGCTCGAGCGCACCGTCGCTCCGACGAAGCAGGCGCTCGCCGACGCCGGGCTCGACGCGGCGAAGATCGACCACGTCGTGCTCGTCGGCGGCATGACCCGCATGCCCGCCGTGCAGGCGAAGGTGAAGGAGATCGTCGGCAAGGACCCGCACAAGGGCGTCAACCCGGACGAGGTCGTCGCCGTCGGCGCGGCGATCCAGGGCGGCGTTCTCAAGGGCGAGGTCAAGGACGTGCTCCTGCTCGACGTGACCCCGCTCTCGCTCGGGATCGAGACGAAGGGCGGCGTGATGACGCGCCTGATCGAGCGCAACACGACGATTCCGACGCGCAAGTCGGAGGTGTTCTCGACCGCCGAGGACAACCAGCCGTCGGTGCTCGTGCACGTGCTGCAGGGCGAGTCGGAGATGGCGACCTACAACAAGACGCTCGGCAAGTTCGAGCTCGTCGGCATCCCGCCGGCGCCGCGCGGCATGCCGCAGATCGAGGTGTCGTTCGACATCGACGCGAACGGGATCATCAACGTCTCGGCGAAGGACAAGGCGTCCGGCAACGAGCAGCAGATCCGCATCGAAGGCGGCTCCGGGCTGAAGCAGGACGAGGTCGACCGCATGATCCGCGAGGCCGAAGCGCACAGCGAGGAGGCGCACAAGCTGCGCGAGCTCGTCGATGCGCGCAACAACGCGGAGGCGCTCGCCTACCAGATCGAGAAGTCGCTGACGGAGAACCGCGAGAAGCTCGACGCTTCTGTCGCCTCGACCGTCGAGGGCCGGGTGATGGAGCTCCGCGGCGTGCTCGAGTCGAGCGACGTCGCCGAGATCAAGGCGAAGACCGATGCGTTGCAGGCGGCGTGGACGGAGGCGGCCCAGGCGCTCTACGCGCAGGCGTCGTCGCAGCCGAGCGGCAACGGAACGGACGGCGCGGCGGCCTCCGACGACGAGGTCGTCGAGGACGCCGAGTACGAGGTGGTCGACGAGTGACCGACGACCGCCTGGAGGCCGAAGCGGCAGAGGAGGCACCCGAAGTCGAGGTGGACGAGGCGGTCGACGTGGAGTCGATCGCGCGCGAGCGCGACGAGTACCTCGATGCGCTGCAGCGGCTGAAGGCCGAGTTCGACAACTACCGCAAGCGGGTTGCGCGCGACCAGCAGGAGCTGGCCGCGCGCGCCCACGAGCGCCTCGTCCGCGAGCTCGTCCCGGTGCTCGACGACCTCGAGCGCGCGCTGGCGCATGAGGGGAACCTCGAGGACGGCATTCGCTTGATCCATCGCCAGCTCGACGAGGCGCTTACCAAGGAGGGGCTCGTCGAGGTGGACACGGCAGGCATGTTCGACCCGCACACGCAGGAGGCGCTCCTCGCGCAGCCCTCGGACGAAGTGGAGGGAACAGTGATCGAGGTGCTGCAGAAGGGCTACCTCCTCGGCGACCGCGTGCTGCGGCCGGCACGCGTCGTCATCTCGCAGGGGAGCAACGGGTAGGCGGCGGTGGCCAGGTCGCTCTACGAATCGCTCGGTGTCTCCAAGAACGCCTCGCAGGCCGAGATCAAGAAGGCCTACCGCAAGCTCGTGCGCGAGGTGCACCCGGACACGAACCCCGGCAACGAGGAGCGCTTCAAGGAGGTGCAGTCCGCCTACGACGTGCTGTCGGACCCCGACAAGCGCAAGCGCTACGACACGATGGGGCAGACGAACGGCCGCGCCGCGCCCGGCGGGACGACGTTCGACTTCGGCGACTTCGACCTCGGCGACATCTTCGGCGGCATGTTCGGGCGCGGCCGCCAGCAGCAGCAGCAGCGCGGACAGCGCGGGAACGACGTCGAGGTCGAGGTGCGGGTCTCGTTCGAGGACGCGCTCAAGGGCGTGCAGACGACGGTCCCGGTCCAGCTCGACCTTGCGTGTCACACCTGTCACGGCACGGGCGCCGCTCCCGGCACCGCGCCGACGACGTGCCCCGAGTGCAACGGTTCGGGCACGGTCGCGACCTCCCAGGGTCTCTTCGCGCTGCAACAGCCGTGCCCGCGCTGCCACGGCATGGGCTCGATCGTGGAGACGCCGTGCCCCACCTGCCACGGGAACGGACGCGAGCGGCGCACGAAGCGCTACACGGTTCGCATTCCGGCGGGCGTGAAGGACGGCACGCGCATCAAGCTGAAGGGCAAGGGCGAAGCGGGCTTCGGCGGCGCGCCCGCCGGCGACCTGTACGTGGTCACGCGCGTGGAGCCTTCGAAGGTGTACGAGCGTCGTGGCGACGACCTCGTCGTGCAGGTACCGGTCTCCTATGCGACTGCAGCGCTCGGTGGGACGGTCGAGGTGCAGACGCCGGAGGGCGCCGTCTCTCTGAAGGTGCCCGGCGGCACCGAGGACGGGAAGCTCCTGCGCATCAAGGGCCGGGGCGCGCCGAGCCTGAAGGGCTCCGGCAAGGGCGACGTGCTCGCGCGCATCCGCATCGAGGTGCCGAAGAAGGTGTCGAAGAAGCAGCGCGAGCTGCTCGAGCAGCTGGACAAGGCCCTGTGACAGACGACCGCCCGCGCTACATGATCTCCGTCGCGGCCGACCTCGTCGGCATGCATCCCCAGACGCTGCGCATCTACGAGCAGAAGGGACTCGTTCGTCCGCAGCGGACCGCCGGCAACACGCGCCTCTACTCCGATTCCGACGTCGAGCGGCTGCGCCTGATCCAGCGGCTCGTCTCCGAGCTGGGGCTCAACCTGGCGGGTGTCGAGCGTGTGCTGCACATGGAAGACGAGCTGGGACGCATGCGGCGCCGGCTCGAGCGGATGGAGCAGGAGATGCGGCGCGCGCTCGACGAGGTGCACCGCTCCTACCGCCGCGACCTCGTTCTCTACCGGCCGCCGAACGTCCCGGTCCGGAGCCGCTGATGGACTTCAACAAGCTGACGATCAAGAGCCAGGAGGCCGTCGCCGCGGCGCAGGACCTCGCGCGCCGGCGAGGCAACCCGGAGCTGACGCCGGACCACCTGCTGCTCGCGCTGCTCGATCAGGAGCTCTTCGCCGACTGGAGCGGGCTGCGTGCAGACGCGGAGCAGAAGGTCGAGCGGCTCGCGAGCGTCCAGGGCGGGCAGCAGCAGCCGACGGCGGCCGCCGCGTTCTCTCGCGTGCTCGATGCCGCCGACGAAGAGCGGCGCAAGCTCGAGGACGACTACATCTCGACCGAGCACCTCTTCCTCGCGCTCGCTCCGGTTCCGCGCGAGGAGATTCTCGCGTGGATCAAGAAGGTGCGCGGCGGGCAGCGCGTCACCTCGCAGGACCCCGAGGGGA
>JAICTB010000240.1 GCA_025936595.1 Thermoleophilia bacterium
AGCTCGGCGGCTTCTGGTTCATCATCTTCATCAGCGACGGCACCTCGTACGCGGCCACCGCGAGGAAGAGGACGCCGCCGACCGCCGCGGCGATCTTCGCGCGCCGCTCGCGCTTCTTCATCGGGTTTTCGCGCCGCTTGGGAGCCATCGCTACGGGTTCGCCCCCGCGGCCGTTGCGTTCTCGGGCAGGTCGGTCGCATCGGGCGTCGTCGTCGTGGTCGTGGTGGTTGCCGGCGGAGCCGTTGCCGCGGGCGCCGTGTCGGAGTAGACGTATGCGTCGAGATCGAGGTCGGCGGAGATCTCGGGGAACGCGACAGCCGACGTGTTGAACGTGACCGTGTCGACGTTGAACAGGCGCCCGGTCGCGTCGAGCGTCCCGTCGCGCACCGTGACGAGACTGCGGACGCGATAGAGGAAGTCGCTCAGTCCGTAAAAGTCACCGTTGAAGAGCAGGTGCAGGCGCACGGTCCGGTAGGAACCGGTCGACACGGCGTCGGCCGTCGTCGGCTCCAGCAGCTGGAACTTGATCCCCGCCTCGCGCGCGACCTGGCTGAGCGTGAGGATGATGCCCGGCATGTCGTCGCGATCCGGCATCGCGCGTGCGAGCCGGAAGAGGTCGGCGGTCTTGATCTCGGGCGGTCGAAGGCCGCGCCTGAGCGCTGCCTGGCGAAGCGCAATCTGATTCTGCTCTGCCTCGACCTGCTTCTGCACCTTCGCGGCCTGCGCGTGCTGCGGTGAGATGACGAGCATGTACCCGGCGACGCCGAGCAGCAGCAGAATGACGCCCACGATGCCGAACTGCACCTTGATGTTCAGCGCGGCCAGCTTCTTCTTCACGACGACGCACCCCCACCGCGGACCGAGCCGACGAGCGAGAAGGTGAACATGCCCGGTGGGCAGCTCCCGTCGGTCCCGGTCGAACCGGCGCTACCGCCCCCCGCCTGCGACTTGCCGAGTGTCATTCCGGTGAGGTCCGGAACCACGTCGAGGCGTGCAAGGAACCGTGCAACGGACTCCTGCGAGTAGGTGCAACCCGAGATGACGAAACCGGTCGGTGCGGTGCCCGGTGCGGGCGCCGGCGCGAGAGTCGGCGAGACGGCGTTGAGCGTCGCGAGCCAGACATCGCTCGGAACCACCTGCGAGACCTCGCGCAGCAGCCTGTCCCACGCGACGCGCTCGCCGAGCGCCGTGGCCAGCGCGGCGACCCTGGTCTGGCGCTGCTTCGGAAGCTGCGCTGCAACGGCCGACGGTGCGGGAGGCGTCGGAAGCGCGGCGAACTGAGCCTGCGCGTCGAGGAGCGCGCGGCGCTGCTTGGCGACCGAGGAGCTGGCGGAGAGAAACAGCACTGCGAGCAGAGCCGTCACGAGAACGGCACCGACGCAGCCGGCGAGTACCGGCAGCGGTGGCCGCTTGCGCCCCTCGCTGACGTCCCTCGGCAGCAGGTTGACGGCGCGCATCAGTCCTCGATCCCCAAACCGATCGCGACTGTCAATGATCCGAGCGCGCAGTCGTCCGGCTCGTGGAACTTCTTCGGCAGGACGAGCCGGTTCAACGGGTCGCCGACCCGGACCGGGACACCGATCAGCCGCTGGAGCTCATCCGCGAGGCCGGGCAGGTGGGCGGTCCCGCCGGTGAGAACGACCGCGCCGATGCCGAGCGAGCCGGGCTGGTTCTGGTAGAAGCGCAGGCTCGAGACGAGCTCGCGCGCAAAGGACTGCAGCTCGCGCAGAACAGCGTCGCGCGCGAGGCTCATCGTCTCCGCCGTGACCCCCTCCGGAAGCGCGCCCTGCGCGACGAGCGACAGCGCGTGCTTGATCGGCATCACCTCGGCCGGCGTCGCATCGAGCACACGGGCGATCGCGACCGACAGGCTCTGGCCGCCCCAACCGAGCACGCGCGTGAACTCGCACACGCGCCCGTTCGAGACAGCGAACGTCGACCGGTCGTGGCCGACGTTGACGACGACCTGAGCGCCGGTTGCCTCGGGCGCGTCGGGTGCCGGCGGCGGCGTGAGCGCGCGGAGCATCGCAAAAGCCTCGAGGTCGATTCCGGAGAGCTTGATGCCTGCCCGGCGGCAAGCCGAGACGTAGCGATCGACGAGCTCGCGGTAGGCGACGACGAGCAGCACGCGGCGCGTCAGCTCCCCTGTCTCCTCGTCCCGCCACTCTGCGAGCACCTGCCAATCGAGGACCGCCTCCTCGAGCGGGATCGGCAACGTCTCCTGCGCGCGGAAGCGGATCGCGTTCGAAAGCTGGCGTGGATCGTCGATGCCGGCGATCTCGAACGTGCGCACGCCGATGCGGTTGTTGGCGATCCCGAGGCGCACGCCGCGCTTCGGCAGCTTGTTCTTCGCGAAGAGATCCTTGAGCGCCTGCGTGAGGGCTTCGACGTCGCGCAGCTCCCCACCGACGACGACTCCGTCTGCGAGCGGCTCGCGCGCGAACTGCAGGAGGTGCGGGCTGGCGCCGTTCGAGACGCGCGCCGCGGCGACCTGCGATGCGCCGATCTTCAGTCCGACGACCGAGCCGCCCTTCGGGCCTTTCTGCGGGTTCTGGGCGTTCTGCTTGGGCTGCTTCTTCTGGCGCTTCGGGGCGGCGTCCGGCACCTCGGTGTCCGACACCTGCTTGGGGCGGCGCCGCAGCTCGAGCTTCGGCAGCTTCACCTCGCGGCGCAGCGCGCTCTCCTTCTTCTCCTTCTTTTCCTTCTTCGCCTTCGGCTCCTTGGGCTTCTTCGGCTCTTTCTGCTTCTTCTGCTTCTTCTGCTCCGGCTGCTTCGGCTCGGCGATCTCCCCGGCCGGCTGCTCGGGCTCGGCCGCCGGTACCTCGACCGTCGGTACCTCGACCGTCGGTACGTCGACCGGCGGTGCGGAGATCGCGGGCATCGACTCCGGGATCGCGGCCGGGTCGAAGTCGGAGGTCAGCCAGCCGTAGTCGCCGCGCGGCGGAGGCGGCGCGGTGACCGCCTCGACGGCCCGCTCGACGATCTGCGGCTCCGGTTCCTCCGCGGGCGCCTTCGGCTTGCGCTTGAACGAGATCTCTTTCTTCCAGAACGACTCGGACACGCCGCTCAACCCTCCGCCACGCGCAGGCCGCCGAAGACCGGGTCAGGCGACGCGGGCGTGGCGGCGCCGCTGCCGTTCTCCTCTGCCGACGGTGCATCCGGGTCGTCGAAGCCTGCGCGCTCGAGCAGGCCGGCGAGCTGCTCGGGACGCGACGAGCGCGTGATGCCCATTTCCTTCGTGATGATCCCGCGCAGGATCAGCTCGGCAAGCGACTGCTCCATCGTCTGCATTCCCTTGCCGGTGCCGGTCTGCATGACCGAGTAGATCTGCTCGACCTTCCCCTGACGGA
>JAICTB010000250.1 GCA_025936595.1 Thermoleophilia bacterium
CGTGCCGGAGGGCTCCGTCGTCCTCGCCGACTTGCAGACGAGCTACCGCGTCGCCGCCGTCGCGCCGCTGTACATCGTCGCGGCGCCGGTCACGCACGTCGCCAACACGACGAAGAACCTCCCCTACGTCCGGCGCAAGGCCGTCAAGCACTGGATCGTGACGAAGGACCCGCGGGTGGCCGAGCGCTACGGGGCGACCTGGCAGATCCGCAGCGGTCGGCTGAGCCGCATCCCGTAGCTACATTTATTACACTGTAGTGATGGCCAAGACGCAGCCTCTCTCCATCAGGTTGAGCGAAACCGCCGCGGGACTCGTCCGCGAGGAGATGCGGCGGTCCGGGCGTTCGCGATCAGCCGTCGTCGAGGAGTTGGCGGAGGAGGCGGCGAAGACGCGGCTCTTCCCGGGCGTCGGCTTTCGTGGCCGGCCAAGGCGCGCCTGGGTGATCGGGACCGGCCTCGACGTGTGGGAGCTCGTCGAGCTTGCGAGCGCCTATGAGAACGACACAGGCGAGCTTTCGGACGCGCATCCGCTGGTGGGCGCGCGTGCAGTCGCGCTTGCACGTGCTTATGCGGACCGCTTCCCGCGCGAGATCGAGCCGTTCCTCGCGGCCCAGCGGCGGTCGCTGGACGAGATCGCCGAGCTGTACCCCTTCATCGGACGCTCGATCGCGTCCGACTGACGCGTGCGGCTGCTACTCGACGCACACGTCTCCGGGCGGCGGATCGGCTCGGCTCTGGCCGAGGCGGGACACGACGTGCGCGCGCTCGACCAGGAGCCTGCGCTCGAGGGAATCGGCGACGAACAGGTTCTGGCTCTCGCTGCGGACGAGGAGCGCGTCCTCGTGACATTCGACGTCGCCGACCTTCCTGCGATCGCGGGCGAGTGGGCACAGGCCGGTCGCCACCACGCCGGCCTCCTCCTCGTTCATGGATTCACGCATCGGCAGTTCGGCTCGGTCGCGCGCGCTGTTCTCGCGGAGCTCGAGCGACGGCCGGCGGCAGAGGACTGGCGCAATCTGACTCTGATCGCGTCTCGTGCGAGCGCGTAACCTCGAGGGCGCCCGATGAAGGTCCTCATCGTCACCATGTACTTCCCGCCCGCGGGCGGCGGCGGCGTGCAGCGGCCGCTCAAGTTCGCGACGCACCTCCCCGAGCTCGGGATCGAGACGCACGTGCTCGCGCCCGACGACCCGAAGTGGATCCACCGCGACGACGAGCTCCCGCCGCCCACGCTCGCCTGGGTGCATCGCGCGCGCTACCTCGGCCCGAAGGGGCGCAAGCCCGCGGAGGAGCTGCACGGCACGCAGGGCCTCGAGCGCTTCGGTGTCTACGCGCGGCTCGCCGGCCGCCGGCTGCTCGTGCCCGACGAGAACGTCAGCTGGAACCTGACCGCCGTCCCGGCTGCGATCCGGATCGTAAGGCGCGAAGGGATCGACGCGGTCGTGACGACGTCGCCGCCGTCCTCGGTGCATCTCGTCGGCGCCGCCGTCAAGCGCGCGACCGGCATCCCGTGGGTCGCCGACCTGCGCGACTCCGTCGTCGCCCACCCGCACCGGCACGCCGAACGGATGCTCGTCCGCGCGAAGGAGCAGGGCGAGCACGCGGTCGCGAAGCTGATCGGGAGCTACGCGGACACGATCGTCTGCGTCTCCGACGCGATCGCGGTGGAGATGCGCGAGCGCAAGCCGGCGGGCCGGGTCGTGACGATCGCGAACGGCTCGGACTTCGACGACTTCGCCGGGCTCGAGCATCGCGCGCAGGAGCGCTTCCGGATCACGCATGCGGGCTCGTTCTTCGGCAAGCGCGACCCGCGGCCGTTCCTCACCGCGCTGCACGACAGCGGCCTCGACATCGTCGCCCGTTTCCTCGGCGACTTCCGCTCGACCGACCGCGAGTGGGCGGAGCGGCTCGGTCTCGGCGACCGGCTCGAGCTGATCGACTACGCGCCGCGCCGCCGCTCGCTCGAGCTGCAGCGCGACTCCGAGGCGCTCCTGCTCCTGATCCCCGACGCCGGTGGCCGCGGCAAGGGCGTGCTCAGCGGCAAGGTCTTCGAGTATCTGGCGGCCGAGCGGCCGATCCTCGCGGTCGTTCCGCCCGACGGCGCCGCTGCGGCGCTGATTCGCGAGGCGGGGGCGGGCGAGGTCGTCGCGCCCGACGACGTGGACGGCATGGTCGCCGCGCTGCGCGATCTGCACGAGCGCTGGCGCACGGGCACGCTCGATGCGCCGCCGCTCTCGGAGGAATGGCGGACGCGCGTCTCGCGGCGTGCGCGCGTGGAGGAGCTCGCGCGCGTCCTCGAGGCGCTCGCGTGAGACGCGTCACGAGCTTCCTGTTCCTCGCGAGCATCTTCTGCGTCACGTTCGAGAAGATCCACTGGACGTTTGCGGGGACCGTCTCGCTCGCCGACATGCTCGCGCTGCTCTTCATCGCGTCGTTCGCGATCACGACGCAGCGCTACCGCGTTCCCTACACGACCGCCGTCGTCGTCGTGTTTTTCGCGCTGTTCCTCGCGGTGTACCTCGTCGGCTACTTCAACCTGTCGGACTCGGACGCGCTCGCGCAGTGGGCGAAGGGGCTGACGAAGTGGGCGATCCACTTCGTGTTCCTCGCGGTCGCGGTCGCCTGGCTGTCGCGCCGCGGCCAGGCGTACTTCTGGCGCACGCTCGGCTGGTTCAGTGCGGGGATCGTCGTCAACGCGATCTACGGCGTGCTGCAGCTCGCGGACGCCCGCCGCGGCGGCAACCTCGACGCGACGCTGCTCTCGCCGATCACGGGCGGAGCGAGCCAGATCAACGTCTACGGCGCGATCAACGGCACGAACGTCTACCGCCCGAACGCGATGACGGGCGACCCGAACCACCTCGGGATCATGCTGATCGTGCCGCTGCTCCTGCTGACGCCGCTCTACTTGCGGCTCGAGCGCGGCCACCGGATGCGCAAGTGGATCGCGCCGACGATCGGGTTCCTGCTCGTCGTCGAGGCGGCGACGCTGTCGCGCAGCGGCCTGCTCGGGCTCGGCGTCGGCGCGCTCATCCTCGCGGTGCCCTACCGTCGCTACCTGCGCTCGCCGCAGCTTCTCGTCCCGA